>WFZV01000168.1 GCA_015489395.1 Bacteroidales bacterium | reverse complement strand
GGCTATAAGCTATCTAAATTAGTGAATTTAGATTATCATATTTTACCGGTTTTAAATCGATTTGGACTTTGTACAGGTTTTGGAAATAAGACAATCGAACAATTTTGCCGCGAAAATAATATAAATCAACAGTTTTTTGTCGAGATAATAAATGCTTTTCTGGATAAAAATTATGTCCCAAATTTGTCAAAGTCTTCGTATAAATTGGCTGATTTAATCAATTATTTGAAAAAAGCTCATAGATTTTACCGTGACAAGCTTCAGTTTATCGAATATCTACTCAAAACTGTTATAGATAGTTGTTGCCGTAGCGATAAAAACAAAGTTGAGATGATTTTTAATTTTTTCGCTGAATATAAGTCAGAGCTATTGCAACATTTTGATTATGAAGATAATCAGTTATATCCTTACATTGTTGAAATAGAACAGGCAATTTTAAACAATAAAGAATTTAAAAATACTAATTTTCAAGGCCTTGACAATTATCACAAAGACCATATAAATGTTGGCGATAAAATTTTGGATTTTAAAACACTGATACTCAAATATTTGCCCGTACAGGAGCCTACTGAGGAGTGCAACCAGTTGATTTTTGATTTGTACGATTTTGAACAGGATTTATTTAATCATCAAAGCATTGAAGAACGTATTTTAATACCTAAAGCCCTTGAATATCAAAAACAGTTGAATGCCAAAAAAGCCTAAAATGAAATATTACGTGGTCTGGAATGGACGAAAACCAGGAATTTACACCAGCTGGGAAGAATGCGAAAAACAGGTAAAAGGCTACAAAAACGCTAAATACAAGGCTTTTGAATCATATCAATTGGCTAAAAAAGCATTGGAACAAGGACCACAGACATTTGAAACTTCGAAAAAAAGTACTTTAAATAAACAATTTTACCTTAAAGACTTCGAACCAGAACTTAGAGGCATAGCTGTAGATGCAGCCTGCAGCGGCAATCCTGGACCTATGGAATACCGCGGGGTATGGCTCGAAAATGGCCAAGAAGTTTTCCACCAGGGACCATTTATGGACGCAACAAATAATATTGGCGAATTTTTGGCTATTGTACACGCTTTAGCCCTTTTAAAACAAAAAAATCTTAATCTGCCTGTTTACTCTGATTCGCAAATAGCAATTAATTGGGTGAAAAACAAAAAATGCAATACTTCCCTTAAACCTACTGAAAAAAACAAAAAAGTTTTTGAACTAATACACCGTGCAGAGAAATGGCTACAAGAAAATTCGTACCAGAATCCTGTGTTGAAGTGGAATACCAGAGAATGGGGCGAAATACCAGCGGATTTTGGACGAAAATAAATTAATTTACTCAATCAAAACACTAAAATCATGTCAAAATTACAGGAAATTTTCGATAAAATACCCAACAGTCCTATCGACCGAATAACTCCACAAATGCGACAACTCTTAAAATCCAAAAAATTCAGATTTGACATACACACGCATGTTTTTAACAGTGATTTTATACCGGACAAGTACTTTGGCATACGAAATACATTTTTCGTAAACCCTGAGTTCCTGG
This sequence comes from Bacteroidales bacterium, assembly GCA_015489395.1. Classification (GTDB taxonomy): domain Bacteria; phylum Bacteroidota; class Bacteroidia; order Bacteroidales; family S143-33; genus S143-33. Next base: position 8,013 of record WFZV01000168.1, on the reverse strand, counting down.
AGTACGTCGAAGATGTAATGTCGCAAGTCCAGAATCTGGCCATTGAAGACGATAATCTATTGAATTACGCAATGTTCATCGATTTTGCCCGACAAAATACAATGGAACAAATTGTGCAGAATCTTATTTCTGTCTCGCCACCAAACACTATTTTTGCCGCTATTGCATTGGACCTGGAGCAGGCAATTGACGATAAAGTAAAGAAAAATTACGAAGTTCAATTACAACAAACCGCACAAATCCGCGATAATTACCCACAAATTATCTTACCATTTTTCGAATTAAACCCAACTCGCAAAAACTGGCTGAAAATCTTAGAAACCGCTCTTGTTAAATATAAATTCTTCGGCATTAAGCTTTATCCTGCATTTGGCTATCTACCATCGCATCCTAACTTGATGAAGGTTTACGAGTTTTGCCAGGACAAAAATATCCCAATAATCACCCATTGTGGCACAGAAGGCGCTCATACCAGTCGAAATTTCCTGACTTTGCGTTATACAGTTTTACAAGACGGACAATTAAAACAGCGACGAACAAGTAAAGTTTTCATGTTTAAAAACCAGTATATCAAATACTTCAATCAGCCACAAAACTGGGAAGTGGTTTTACGGACATTTCCCAGTTTACGTTTAAATTTCGCACATTTTGGCGGAGATGACGATTGGGACGGCAACCGTAAAACCGATAGACAATGGACTTATCGAATTTTTGATTTAATGGAGCGATATCCTAACGTTTATGCCGATGTCTCGCACATTTTACACCTAAAAGTAATGCCAAAACTGTTCAAAAAATGTATTACAAACAACTCTATAATCGCCGAAAGGACCATGTTCGGCTCTGACTTTTATATGATTGAGGCTTATGGCCGCTACAAAAGCATAAGAGCAAGATTCACCGCCGAAATAGGCACAAAGTTGATGTTTATGCTTTCAGTGCTGAATCCTTTGCGCTTTTTAGGCCTTGAGCAGTTAGTTTTAAACGATAAAAAATAGTTTTTAAACAAAAAATGACCTATGAAACGACTTATTTACAGCTTATTAATCTTAAGCTTGCTTGCTTTTTCTTGCAATAAACAACATAAACAACATAAATCTGCGACTAACGCAGTATCATCAAAAATCATCGATTCATTAGAGCAAGTTTACATTCCAGGAGCTTATGTCCTTGCACCGTCACAGCTTTTCTTGAGCCAACCTTCTTACGATTCAATGAAAGTGCTGGTCTTTTATCCGCGACGGTTAAAAAAATTCCAGGGACTTAACTGCATAGTGAGCTTTTACGATTCGTCTTACGCTGTGCCTGCAAAGTTCGTTATACCATTCCCTTTGAAGCAAAAAGCCAGGAAAGGCGATTTAGTCTTGACCTGGTGGCAGTCAGGTATTGGTATGCAGCGAGCTTACGTTGTAAATGATTCAAATCCGTTTCAGCCAATAGTGCGTTATCTGGACTTAGATATGTATAGCAACGGAAAAGGCAAAGAAAGTATCGAAAAACTTAAGCCTGGGACTTTTCGCTTGATTGACAGGCCTTTGCAACCTGGTACTGCAATAGCTGTACACAAACGAGGAGCTGTTTATGAGTACAATGTTGTGGTAAATGTAATCGGCGATACAGTGGTGGCTGTAAATTGGTCCAAGATTTTGCATGTTTACCCAAGGCGCAAAGTAATTCCTAATCCGCCCAGGCATACGTTTAAATCAGGCGATATCGTATGGGTACCTGTTTATGGCTTATACACTTACGGAACCCTGCTTAGCGTGAAAGATGGTTGTGCGGAGGTTCAGGTTAAAGTTCTGGGGCAAAACGAAATAAAATGTGTGCCAGTCGTTGATATTTTCAAGCACCTGCCTTAGACAATTCCGATGTATTTATGAATCTGGAGGGATAGCCGCCATTGGGGATTTTGCTTGATGTAGTCGATTATTTTTGGGAGCATAATCTCTTTTCGTGACCATTCTGGCTGGAGGAAAAGCAATGTTTTGTCCGGGTCAATGAGTTTGGCGTATTCTTCGGCCATGAGGAAATCAGAGTCAGAATAGATAATAATTTTTAGTTCATTAGCTACTTGTACGACTTGAGGAAGCGATTTTTTAAATGGTTTAGGTGAAACGCAAATCCAGTCCCAATGTCCGCTAAGTTCTTGTGTTCCTGTGGTTTCGAGGTAAGTCTTAACGTTGTGGTTTTTCATTTCCCGGGTGAGAGGTTCTAAGTTATAGTTAAGAGGTTCGCCGCCAGTTACAAGTAATGATTTAGCAGGCAAGGCAGCGGCTTTTTCTGCCAGGACTTTTACGTCTGTGAGTTGATGAGGGTAAGGCTTCCAGGCGTTTTTCGTATCGCACCAGGGGCAGCCAATGTCACAGCCGGCTATTCGAATGAGAAAAGTTGGCTTTCCAGCGTGGAAACCTTCGCCTTGCAAAGTGTAAGCGGTTTCGTAAATTGGTAGTAATTGTCCGTTGTTGTATATTTGTTTTATCGTTGAAATAGCTTTCATTGTCAGATATTTCAGAAAAATTGTCTTGCAAAGTTAATTTCAAGTGTCGAAAAAACTATTAAATAAACGAATTTTAACAGGTTTTCAAATTTTAATGGCTATTGCTGCTAATGGTTATGTTATGGTGAAGTTTTTTAGCCGTGGCAAGCATTTGTTTGAGTATGATTTTGGTTGGTCGTGGTATTTAGTTTTTGCTGTGTTGTTGATGCCTGTAAATTATTTTCTGGAAGCGAGGAAATGGCAGGTTTTGATGTCGTCGCAGCGTAAAGTGGATTTAGTACAGTCGTTTTTCATAGTTTTGCGCTCTGTACCGTATGGAGTTTTGACGCCATGGAGAGTGGGTGAGTGGTATGGTAGGGCGGAAATGGAGCAAAGGAAGATAGAATCGTCGGTTTTGGCGGCTTTAGGTGGTTATATCCAGCAATTGGCGACAGTAAGTTTTGGTGTTTTAGGTGTGGTGGAGATATTTGGTTTTAGTCGGAGTTCAGAACTCTGGCTTTTGGTGGTTTTTATGGTATTGTTGGGATATTTTTTGGTGAAAAAAGCTTATTTAATTTGGCCAAAATTTGAGTTTTTAAAGCATTTAAACTTGTGGCTTTATTTGCGTACTGCTGTCTGGGCTTTTTTACGATTTTTGATTTTTAGCTTGCAGTTTGTTTTAGTATTAAAATTCGCAGGGGTAAAAGCTGATTTAGCCTATTTGTTTTACTCTGTGTGGGTGATTTATTTATCGCTTAATGTCCTGCCTTTGAGTTCGTTTACTGATTTTGGTGTTCGCAGTGGCGTGGCTATTTTTTTGTTGGGAAAATTTGGTAATGTGCTTACTATCAGTTTAGCCGGTTTATTGGTCTGGGCGATAAATATTGGATTATCGACAGTGTTAGGGAGTTTGTTGATTATGCAGGGTGCTATTGTCAAAAAACAGGTTTAAAATCTGTAATGGTTCGGAAATGAGATAATCAGGATTGTGTTTTTGTAAAATTTGCGAAGAATTTAGTCCCCAGCTAACGGCTATGACTGGTATTTTTGCTTTATGGGCAGCTTGAATGTCGCGGACTTCATCGCCGATGTAAATGGCCTGTTTGCTCGAGAGCCGGTTTTGCCGTAAGATTCGTTTGATGTTTGCGCTTTTGCCGAAAATATGAGGCTGTGAGTGAATGAAACTGAAATATTCGTAAAGGTTGTTGTTTTTTAGAAATGTTTTGATGTTTTCGACGCTATTAGAGCTTAAAATGCCCAGTTTGTAAGTTTTTGCAAGTTGCTTGACAACAGTGTCGATATGTGGAAAGGGCTTTAAGTTTGCAATGACTTTGTTGAATTCAGCATGGTAAATCGTAGCTAAAGCAGGGATTTTGTAAATTGGAACTTTCATGAGTTTTAGAAAGTCTGATGGAGAAAGGTTTTTGTAATAGTCGATTTTATTTGGGTCTAATTTTCTCAGATTAAGTTGTTCAGCAATTTTATTCGTAATTTCAATGCCAGCCTGCAATGAGTCAGCGATTGTTCCGTCAAAGTCAAAGATTACCAGCTTGATATGATTCATGATTTAAAAAATTTGTCAATGTCTTCTGTTTTTAGGATGTAAAAAATCAGGTTTCCCGACGGCGAGTAAGAGGTGTTTAATGCAAAGATTTTATTGGCAATATCTTCCATTTCTTCGGGTGAGAGCTTGCGGTAACCAGTTAATTTTACTCTGGATTTGGCAAGAAGCAGTGCTATGTTTTCGAGCGTCATTTGTTGTAAATCAACAGAATTTGCGTCAGGGTCGTTGATAATTTCCCAAAAAATTTGTTCTACTTCGTTTAGGTCTAAAAAGGCTGGTATTCCCGTTATGTTAAAAGCCCGCTCAGACATACGTTCGAATGTAAAACCGATGGCTTCTAAATGGGATTTTAACTCGTAAAATAGCTGTAACTGGTGCGGGTTGAGATTAATTTTTATTGGGTAAAGCGTTTGTTGTGAACTGATTTTAGTATTGGAAAGTTGGTCTATAATCTGGTTAAAAAATATTGTTTCAAGGGCGCGTTGCTGATGAATAATAACCAGGCCGCTTTTTATGGCAGTGATAATAAATTTGCCTTTATGGTTAATGAAATTCGATTTTGGCGTAGCTGGTGTTTTTGTGTCTAAAAAGCTTGTTTGTGACTGGTCGTCCGTTTGTTCGACGATTTTTAAAACCTGCTCCCAATTTTCGGGAACTTTTTTCTCTCGATGATAATCAGGTGTAGTGTGCGATTGCGCTGGACTACTGTCTGTAAAATCGTTTTTTTGTGTCGAATAATTAAACGGATTATAATCTTCGGGTAAATCAATGCCCTGATAGTCAGACAGTAATTCTTCATTTGGCTTGATGTTTTCGATTTCCTGGTCAATATCAAAGTTTAGCATGGGAATAATGCCATACTGGGCTAAAGCTTTTTTTATTGCTGAAAGCAAAAGCTGATAAATAGCGTCAGCATCTTGAAAATTGACTTCGATTTTTCGTGGATGGATATTTACATCTACCCGTGATGGGTCGATTTGAAAAAAGATAAAATACAAAGGTTTTGTATCGGCTGGCAAAATCTTTTCATAAGCACGCATTACTGCCCTGTGCAGGTACGAACTTTTAAAATACCGGTTATTTACGAAAAAATATTGTTCTGCAAAACGTTTGCGTGCTGCTTCCGGTGTGCCAATATAACCGTAAATCTTGATAAATCCGCCGTCTGACTCAACTGGTATCAAATATTTGCTGTAATTCTTGTCAAATAACGAAACTATCCTTTCTTTCAATGTGCTTTCATTGAGCTTATAAATTAATTGGTCGTTGTGGTACAGGCTAAATCTGACTTTGGGATGCGGAATGGCTATACGGTAAAATTCGTTTAAAATATGACGGAATTCTGTGGCATCGGACTTTAGAAATTTTCTACGGGCTGGTACGTTAAAAAACAAGTTTTTTACACTGAAATTAGCACCTTTGGGACAATTAACCGGCTCTTGCAAAATTAATTTGCCTCCTTCAATGACAATACGTGTTCCTATGCTGTCTTGTTCCCTGCGGGTTTTCAGCTCAACTTGCGAAACAGCAGCAATGGACGATAATGCTTCACCACGAAAACCCTTGGTGCGTATGCTAAAAAGGTCTTTGATGTTCGAAATTTTCGAAGTGGCGTGATGTTCAAAAGCTAAACGAGCATCGGCTGGACTCATGCCAATACCGTTGTCGATAACTTGAATAAGGTTTCTGCCTGCTTGCTGTATATTGATCGTAATATCACTGGCCTGGGCATCAATCGAATTCTCAACTAATTCCTTGACAACAGACGCAGGACGCTCTACGACCTCGCCAGCTGCTATTTTATTGACTAAATTTTCTGGTAAAATCTTAATTACGCTGTCCATTATTACATGAAGCTTTTAAAAATCGATTCCAGAAGGTCTGAATACAAAATTAAATACGCAATAATGACCAGCAAAACTAAAATGACCATTAATCTAACATTCTGGCTGCGTTTGATTTTACGGTGGTAGAAAGAATCGTGTCTGAATTTTATCGAATATCGATAAGCGTGAGGGTCGTCGTCAAGCCCTAATTCCCTGCGAACTTGCTTGCGCACAGTGTCACGACGTTCTTTTTTGGGGTCGTAAAACATTGGCTTGTAGTCAAAAACATAATGCGATGGTAATTTGAAAAATGCCATTGAACAGATGTTTAAATTTTATGCTAAGATAGCCAGTAAGATTAAAAAATTCAATTAATTAAAGCTAAAAGTTAAACCGTACACCCATAACGCAAACATCATCGATTTGCTTGTATCCGTTTTTCCATTCTTCGAAAGTCATTTCAATGATGTTCTTTTGTTCGTCCATTGGCAAATCCCAGATTTTCAAAAGCAGCTGTTTAAAGTTTCTTCGCATAAATTTTCTGCCGTTTGGACCACCGGGTTGGTCGTAAAAACCGTCGGAGGAAAGATAAACAGTGTCGCCTGGCTCAAGGTTGATATAATGTGTTTCGAACGGTTTTTCGCGGATGTAAATAGCTACAGGATTTTTAACAGCTTTATATTCAAATAATTGGCCTTTTCTGATAAGATACATTGGATTATTAGCACCGGCGAATTGTAAAACATGAGTTTGTGTGTCGTAAATACACAGAGCTAAGTCCATACCGTCCTTGCTGTCTTCGAAATTAGTGGATTGTTGCAGGGAAAGTTTTATTTCTTTGCGCATTTCTTCTAAAACGTCGCTTGCTTTTGTAATTTCGCGTCTTTGTACAATTTCGTTCAAAAGCGATATGCCCAGCATACTAACGAAAGCTCCGGGTACGCCATGACCGGTACAGTCAGCCACAGTAAAAGCAATATAGCGATTGCTGATTTTTTTAGCCCAATAAAAATCACCAGAGACTATTTGAAGTGGTCGGAAAAATACAAAATATTCGTCGAAAAGTTTTGCTAATTGTTCGGGGCTTGGCATTGCAGCGGTTTGAATTCGTTTAGCATATCGGATACTGTCCTCCAGCTGGAGGTGCATTTTTTCGATTTTGTTCTTCTGCTCTTGCAGTTGGTCGCGTTGGACACGGATTTCTTCGTAAGCTTGCTCTAATTCTTTGTTTTTTTGCTGGATTATTTGATTATCGCGTTTTTTCTGTCTGTAGCTCCGGTAAGTTATGTAAGCCAGGGCAGTTAAAAGTAAAATAATAGCTATCAGTCCATTACGCTGCATGCGTTGTCGCTTCATTTCGATGTTTTGCTTCTCGATAATAAGTTTTTGTTTTTCGATTTCTTGTTGCTTTTTTTCAGCCTGGTATTTGGCTTCCATTTCTTCGATTACCTTGGTTTTTTCCTGGTTAAAGATTATTTCGTTTGTTTTGATAAATTCAAGGGCATATTTAAAGGCTTTTTGATAGTTCCCTAAAGCTGCATAAGCTTTGTATAGGACTTTATAGACTTTATTTTCAGAATAAATTGTGTGGGTTTGCTTAATGTATTTAAGAGCTTTAAAGGCATAAGTAATAGCTTTATGATAGTCGGCTTTGCTATTGTTTTTTTCTGCTTTATGTAAGTAAGCTTCTGCCAGTTCGCGATAAGCATTAGCTAAAATAGGTATGCGGTTGCCTGCTAAGTTTATGCAGGAATCCAGATTTTCGATAGCTTTTTGATATTCGTTTAGGTCAATATAAATCTGTCCAGCAGTAAGGTAAGCATAAAGAATAAAAGGACTATTAATTTGTGAGAATAATTTTTTGGCTTTTTCGATATTTTTAAAAGCCTCTTGATTTCGTCCCATAGTATTTAGAACCTTTGCCACACTAAGGTAAGTACTTGCTTTAATGTTAATTTTTTGCTGTGGATTTTTTAAAGAATCGACGATTTTAAAGATTTGATAATAATATTTAAGAGCAGTTTCATAGTTTTTTTGCGCATAATGCAGTTGTGCCAGATTATTTAATGTAGAAGCTAATCCTAAATATTGAGAGGTTTGTTTTTTTGCTGGATTATTTGATTATCGCGTTTTTTCTGTCTGTAGCT
>WFZV01000167.1 GCA_015489395.1 Bacteroidales bacterium | reverse complement strand
TGCTTTTATACTGACAGTAACTGGTGTTGTCTACCAGAAGACAGACACCGATTCCCTGCCAGCATCTGGAGTTTCTGTGTATTTATTCAATGAAAATAATTATAACGACACTTTAGCTCAGGCAGTGACAAATTCAGATGGAAATTATAGTTTAACATATACTAATGCCACTTATGGTCAAAATTATGTGGTACGGGTAGTAGATAAATGTGATTCTGTATACGAGCAAACAATACAAATGGCAAATAATGATATGGATACAGTGATTAATTTTAAGGTGAAATGCGCACAAGAGAATATTTTACATGTTATGGGAGATGTTACCGATGCAGAAGGAAATCCTTATCGTTTTGCTGTAATTCATTTTTATAGGAATGTTCGTGTACCGGAAAATGAGTTAACTACAGTACAGGCTGATATTGATGGACTATTTTCTGCACAGATAGATTTCAATCCAATGACAGATACAGCTATTTATGTGGATATGTTCGATAATTGCGGAAATGAAGTATATAAAGTTATTAGTTTAACTGGATTATCAGGAATGGTTGAAAAGGATATATCATTACAAGCTCAGTGTGGTTGGGACCCGGATATGGTATTCATACAGGGTACACTGTACAATGGCGCTGATGTTAGTGAAAATTCGGGGATTTTGGTTCATTACCAGCGGGATGTAAAAAAAGTTTTTGTTAAAACTGACACTAGTGGTGTATTTAAAATTGCAATTCACCGATCGCTTTACGAAAACGATCCTTTAATACTCACTTTCTTTAATGGAAATTATCAACGTATTGACAAAATCGTTAATTTACCGGACGATGGCATTTTAGATAATTACGAAGTACAACTTAATACAGACCCGTTGAAATTATATACTGTATCTGGGCAATTAGCTCAAAAACCAGTAGGATATGAATCTTTTATAAAAGTAACAGGATTATTAAAAAATCATCAGGCAATCGTATATAATTCTATTTCAGACGTTCATGGAAAATATGCTTTGCATCTATTCGGTCCTGAATTAAGCGAAGCAGATACGATATTAGTTATTGCAGGAGACTGTTCTGATGCAGATACATCTATTGTTCAGGTCCAGCCAAATAGATATGATTTTCAGATGGATATTTACGGTGTAAGTTGTGGTCCTATTATTCAAAACTCTAATATAACTATTACTGGTAAAGTAGTTGATAGCTCAGGACATGCAATACCAAATTTGGGTGTAATATTAAAGAAGACTTATGAAGATCAAGATTTTTCGGCAGTTACAAATGATACGGGTGGTTTTGTAATACAAATACCTGTCCCTGATGATACTGCAAAATTCTTAGTAGGAGTAAAAGATTATTGTACTGTCGTTTTACGGGAAATTGATTTCGATTATTCTAAAACAGAATTTGATTTGTACAGTATTCCAGTTCCTTGTCCTGTCAAGAAACAATTAGTTATAGATGGTCAAATCGCTGGTATAAATGGCTCTGATACGATTCCTATTTCAGGAGCAAGGGTTAAGATGGTTTATTCAGGCGGCAATTATATGAATTTACGAACAATTGCTAATTCGCAAGGCTATTACAAATTCATAGCTAATCGCACACCTGTACCAGGTGATACTGTTATCATTTTTGCCGAAGATGCTGCTGGAAGTGTTGATAGTGCTGGATTTGTTTATAATTCTGGTATTGATAATTATCACCTAAATATTTATTCAAATAACTTACAGACACCATTTACAAATTACGACTCAATGATAGTTATAACTGGACGCGTTGTTAAGCAATCTGATAATACGCCAGTGAAAGATGTTCTGGTAAGCGCATATTTTAACGCACCAACAAATTGTATTGGAACAATAGCTAATTTAGATTCTGTTTTTTATGCTATTACCAATGCACAAGGTTATTATACATTACGTTTACCAATACCATACATCGAGGATAGTTTGACTGTGGATATTTTCGACGGTTGCTATAATTACTATAGTGATACACTTTACTTTGACTTCAATAATTTCAGATTTAGGAATGTAAACTTCACAATAAGCTGCGCACCACAATTTGATAGTATCATGCAGCCTGGAATAGCATTAGGCGTAAATCAAGATTGGCATCAGTACAATGCATTTGATTTTGACGCTGTTATTTACAATCAGGGATTAATCGGCTCTGACATCTTATATTATATCTGGCATTTAGGCACAGATACAGTAGTAACTTCAGGTCATCATTTACATTATGTATTCCCTCAAGTGGATACATGTCTGGATGTTTATGTTCAAGTTGCTTTTGCTGACAATACTTTGCTTACTTCTCAACCTCAACAAATATGTATCAGCAATCCATTTAACGAAATAGGGTCTCAGGTTTATGTTGCATTTGTAGCTGAAAAACAGGATGAAAACGGACAGAGCTTTGTGTTTTATCCTTATCTAAAATATGGTCAAAATTTGCAGCCTGAGCAGGTTATCTGGAACTTTGGCGATGGTAACACATTAACAGTTACAGATAGTTTCGACAATCCAGTTACGCATCGTTATGAGCAACCTGGCGATTATGATGTTACGATGACTGCGACATTTGCTGACAACGCAAATAATAGCTTTAACGCGCAATGGACAAGTCCTGTTTGGGCAGGTTCTGATACATGGTATCCAGATTCATGTGCAGCTTTATTCTACGCAGAAGTTGATTCTCAGGATACAAAAACAATACATTTCAACGATATTTCATATCCAGGTGAAAATGGCACAATAGTATCATATTATTGGGACTTTGGAAATGGTGAATCTTCATTAATGCCTAATCCGACTGTAACTTATGATACGGCTGGAAATTATTCAGTTTACATGTATATAGTAACTGACCTGGGTTGCTTTGACGATTTCACTCTTAACATCGAAGCAGGAAAGCAGTACGAACCAATTTTGTTCTATCCAGATACTGTTGGAAGTACAAAATCTTATGCGGTTAAGTTCCATAACATTTCGCATACACATGGACCGACATGGACATGGGACTTTGGAGAAGAAACCAAAGCGTCCTTGTTGACGACTAAATCTGACACTGTAATACATTATTACCAGGATACAGGCTATTACAATGTAACTTTAATCGACGATAACACTGGAGCTGGATTTACAATGAGAATTCATGTTGTTTCGAACAATCAAGTTATCCCGATTAGCGGTACATTAGTGCCTCTTGAAGGTACAACCAATGTTGAGACAGTAGCTTTCAAGTCAATAAAAGTTTATCCAAATCCTGCAACTGACGTTTTGAAGCTTGTTTTGCCACGTGAGATGAGTAATTCTAAGATTGAGATTTACAACGTTTCAGGTCAAATCGTAAAAACTATTTATCTGCACAATGCCAACATCGTGACAATAAATGTTAAAGATTTGGCAGCAGGAACTTACTTTGTAAAGGCAGGTTCGAATGGAGCATTAGCTATAAGTAAATTTGTAAAGCAATAAGCAGGATTTTGAAGCGATAATTTGGTAAAGCGAAAAGCTGTGGGCTGCCAGAACTGGCAGCCCACAGCTCGTTTTTTGACGCAATACGTTGATATACGGATGATTTTGTATGTTAGACAATTGCCGAAAATTTGAGACTTTGGGCAAAGTCCATTGTAATTCAGGCAGTTTTAAAAAGTTTTTAGTAACTTACCTGAGTGCGTTTTTTGGGGCTAATAGAAAAGTAAATTATTTTTTTCGTTTCATCAGATATTGGGCGATTTGCCAGATACGTTCGCGCGCGCTGTTGTCGATAAATTTGATTTTAAACAGGTATTTTTGGCTGAGGTTGTAAAGATTTTCGATTGTCGTGAGGGTTTGTTGTGGTACTTCGAGTGTGGAGTAAATTTGTTTTATTTTTTCGATTTTTTGTTCGGCAGGCAAATTTTCGTCGTAAAAAGTGCTGATTAAAGTCTTTTTTGTTTGTGCGTCTGCAGTTTCAAGGGCTTTGAGGAATAAGTAAGTTTTCTTATGCGTGATTATGTCGTTACCGATTTTTTTGCCGAAAACGTTTTGGTCAGCGTAAAGGTCTAAATAATCGTCCTGTATCTGGAAAGCCAGGCCTAAGTTTTTGCCGAATTGGTAAATGTTGTTTTGGGCGCTTTTGGAAGCATTGGCCAGCAAAGCTCCCATTTTAAAAGAAGTTGCCAGAAGTACAGCGGTTTTTAGCTCAATCATTTTAAGATACTGATTCAGGGAGACTTTGTTTTTGGTTTCAAATTCCAGGTCTAATTGCTGACCTTCAGAGACTTTAAGTCCTGCCCATGTAAGTAGTTCTGTAGCTGGTTTAATGAATTTTTCGTCCAATTGTAAGAGTGTCTGGTAAACCAGAAGCAGCATAGCGTCGCCAGATAAAATAGCCTGGTTGATGTCCCATTTATGGTAAACAGTAGGTTTTCCGCGGCGTAGGGGGGAGCGGTCCATTACGTCGTCGTGGACAAGGGTAAAATTGTGGAACATTTCGATTGCCAGAGCAGCAGGCATAACGTTGTTTATATCCTGTCCAAAAGCTTCGGCAGTGATTAGTAGGCAGATAGGACGTATTTTTTTGCCGTTTTCCAGAGCGTAATAAACCGGGGCGTACAATGATTTGACCGATGGTTTGTAGTTGAAAAAGATTTTTTGTTGCGCCTTGATGATTAGTTGTCGGTATTTTTCAAGATTTTCCATGATTTGTAAGTTTAAATGTCTAAATAAGGTCCATATTCTTTAAGCCAATTAATAGCTTTTTTGTAGTTTGGATATACAGATTCGACCAGTTTCCAGAAGTTTTTTGAGTGGTCCATGTGTTTAAGATGTGCCAATTCGTGGACAATGACGTAATCGATAATGGCTTGCGGTGCCATTATAAGTCGCCAGACGATATTAATGTTTTTCTTGTTGCTGCAGGATCCCCAGCGTTTTCTGGCAGATGAGATTTTTATCTGGTTAAATTCCACGCCCATGAGCGGAGCAAAGATTAAAGCACGACGGTAAAAATTTTTTGCTGCTTGTTGTTTGTACCAGTTCGTAAATATTTCTCTTGCGTATGGGCGGGCGTCGAAGCGAAGATAAAATTTATCGTTGAATATCAGTGGTTTGCTGAGATTTTGTTTTATTTCTAAGGGATACAGCTGACCCAGGTAAAGGAATTTTTCGCCGTTAACAAAGCGTTTTGTTTTAAATTGCCGGGATTTTTGTGCGATTTCAAGTCTGTTTTTAAGCCACTGGTAGTTTTTTTGGATAATTTTTTCAATATCAGCGATTCGTACGTAAGTTGGGGTTTTGATAATTAAAGTGGCGTTATCTGTGACTTCGATTGATACAGTTTTGCGGTTAGATTTAATTATTTTTTCGACGGGAAATCCTAAAATCCGTTTCATTTCAAAATTTTAGATACTTTAAAATTAAAAGTCTTATGTGGGCTTTTTTAGGCTAAAAATAATTTTATTTTTGCTTAAACAAAATTAGTTTGTTATGACAGTGAAACAAAAAAATCGAGTGTTTTTTTGGATTTTTGTCGTTTTCGTGATTGTTTTGAATATTTTAGCTTCTGTGTTTTACAAAAGAATCGATTTAACCCAAGACAAACGATATACCCTTTCGCCATATACAAAGCAGGTTCTGTCGCAATTGGACGGCAAGATACATGTAACAGTTTATCTATCAGGCAGTGATTTACCAATACGTTTTAAACATTTTCGTATGTCGATCAAAGACCTGCTTGATGAGTTTAAATTATACATGGGCAAGCGTTTTAGCTATGATTTTGTTAATCCCATGTCGAGAGATTTAACTCCAGAACAGAAGAAAAAACTATACGAAGATTTCAGAAATTTAGGCATTGTTCCGCTTGTATATCAGGAGGTTTCCAATGTAGAAGCAAAACAAATACAGGTTTTTCCCAGTGCAAAAATTACATTTTTAACTACTAAAAATGACAGCATAGTACGTCAGGAGGTTGGTTTAAATTTGCTAAATAAAGACCCTAATTTTGAACCAGCGAGCGAACAAAATATAAACAATTCAGAGCAAACTCTTGAGTATAAATTTGTAAAGGCGTTTTTGTCGTTTATTGCCAAAAAATCTAAGACAGTTGCGTTTGTCGAAGGACATGGCGAGCTGCCTGAACCGTTTGTTTTGGCGTTTGAGAAGGAATTGTCTCAGTATTACAATGTAAAGCGTGGTGTTATAGGCGGACGGTATGGAATACTTGACAGTTTCAATGTTGTGATTATTGCAAAGCCTCTGGAGCGATTTTCAAAAGCCGATAAATTCGTCATCGACCAGTATTTAATGAAAGGCGGGTCTTTGCTGTTATTGCTGGATGGCGTCAAAGTGGGCATGGACAGCATAATTTATTATAACAAAGCTTTTGCTTTTCCTGCGCTTGTTAGTGAAATTGGCCTTGAAGATATGCTTTTCCGATATGGTGTGAGGGTAAATAGCGATTTGGTGCAAGACCTTTTCTGCTCGACTATTAGGTTGGTGGGAGAGGCTCCCAACGGCCAAAAGCAATATCATACATTTCTCTGGCCTTATTTTCCGATTTTAGTCACAAAAAATAACCACGTGATAAATAAATACATCGATTACATTCATACAAATTTTATCAGTTCGATCGACACTATTGGCAAACGTCCTGGTTTGAAACGAACTATTTTGTTGACTACCAGTGAATTTAGCCGAAAAATTCCAATAAATTTTCCTTACGAAATAACTCTCGACGAAGTAAATCATCTGCCACCAAAACAGCTTTTTACACAAAAGAATATTCCAGTAGCAGTACTTTTGGAAGGGCGGTTCAAATCAGCCTTTGCTGGACGAATAGTTAAAGATTTGCTTCCTCAAAATGCCAGGTTCCTGCCCAGGAGCAAACCTGCTAAAATGATTGTTGTTGCAGACGGAGATATAATACGCAATGAAGTAAGCTATGACGGGAAAATCATGCCATTGGGATTTGACCATTTTTCTGGAAAAATATTTAATGGAAATAAGCAGTTTCTTATTAATGCGGTTAATTATCTTGCTGGAGACCAAGGGATTATGAAGTTGCGTTCGAGACAGTTTACTCTGCGTGTGCTTGATAAGCAACGGGTTTCTTCGCAATATTTCTTATGGATAACATTGGCCTTAGTCCTCCCTTTGCTCGTAATGTTAATTTTGGGCTTATTAGTAGGACGTATCAGATTTTGAGACAAGAAAGCTGTGATAGGATTTTCTGTTGTCCTTTGATAATCACTGAAAGGAGTTTTTGTGGTTAAATTTTTTTTACATGAATTTTGAGAAATGGTTGTTTAATTATTAAAAAAGAGTTAATTTTAGTCTAAAAAACTAAAAGAAATGGGCAGGAAAAGAAAACGC
>WFZV01000166.1 GCA_015489395.1 Bacteroidales bacterium | reverse complement strand
CTGCAAACTATGCAGTCTGCCACCATGCCCTCTCAAACCGAAGTTGTAAACGGGCTTAAACAAGCTTTACAATACGGCGTTGATTTCGCTGTCAACCAACTTCATAAAAAAGACGGATATTACGGCAACCAGCTTGTAAAAATCCTTTTACCGGATAACGTCCAAAACGCAATTAATTATGCTCTGAATAATCCCACTGTTAAAAAATTAGGTTTAGACCGTGTTCTAAAACAAAAAGTGGACCAGGTTGTATTATCGATAAACCGCTCTGCAGAAGCTGCTGCTATCGAAGCAAAGCCTATTTTTGTAAACGCAGTCAAAAATCTAACAATTGTCGATGGCTATAATATTTTAAAAGGCCAGGACCCACGGCACAAAGTAGCTGGTTTTGACTCGCTTGCAGCTACACATTATCTTGAATTAAAAACCCGCAGCCAGCTTTTTAACCTTTATTTGCCTAAAATGAACCAGGCTTTAAACAAAAATTTAGGACTCGGCTTTTCTGCTAACCAGGCATGGAACACGCTTGTTCGTTATTACAACAATTATGTAGCTACTGTCTTGCATAAACCTAAAATAAATTATACTTTAGCAGAATATGCGACGAATAAAGCATTAGACGGCTTATTTACAATGATTGGACAAGAAGAGAAAAAAATACGGCGTAATCCTTACCAATGGTCGTCTGATTTGATTAAAAAAGTTTTTGGTTACGTTTATAAACCATGATTTAGTTTAACATGCTAAAAATCATAAAGTTAAAAAAAATAGATTCGACCAACGATTTTGCAAAACGTTTATTCGAATACTTTAATATCGACGAATTAAACAAAACTGTCATTTGCGCTCAAGAGCAAACTAACGGTCGTGGAACAGGCAATAATAAATGGATATCTGAACCTCGTAAAAATTTGACTTTCAGTATAATATACCAGCCTAAAAATTTAGCTTTAGACGAAATTTTTTATCTGTCAAAAGCTGTATCCTGTGGCATTGTCGATTATTTAAAAGCCCTCAATATACCTGCACAAATCAAATGGCCTAACGACATATACGTGTACGACAAAAAAATTTGTGGAATTTTAATCGAAAACGCAATTTTAGGTCATCGAATCCACTACTCCATTATCGGAATTGGCCTAAATGTCAATCAAACAAATTTCGACGCATCCCTTAATGCAACGTCCATAAAGTTGATTTTAAACAAAGAAATCAACCTGACTTGGGCTTTAAACCAACTACTTGACAAAATTTTCCATTGGTTAGAGCTTTTAGAACAAAACCATTTCGATAAAATCGACCAGTTTTACTCAAATCATTTATATCTTCTGGGACAAAAAGCTGCGTTCAAACGCGACGGACATATTTTAAACGGCAAAATAATAGGCGTTGACCAATTCGGACGGTTAGTCTTACAAACCGCAAATACTAAAGATTTTCAAACATTTACACAAAAAGAAATCGAACTATTAAAACCGCTGTAATCAAACAAAAGCTGCTATGGACAACTTTGAAATAAAAATAGAACCCGTTATAAGACAAAGCAAGAACAAATTTCTCAGGAATCTACCGCATTGGGCCATTAGAATGATTGAGAAAATTATAAAAGCCGACGACTTAAACAGACTTTTACGCACTTACGGTCATCTCGAAGGTATGGACTTTGTCAGGGCATTACTTTTCGACGAATTCAAAGTAAACGTCAATTACTTAGGCAGCAAAAACTTTGACCCAGACAAACGTTACGTTTATGTTGCCAACCACCCTTTAGGTGGAATCGACGCTCTGTCGCACCTGAACCTGGTTTACGAGCGACACGGCGATGTCGTTAAATCGCCTTCTAACGAGCTTTTTAACTATATCCCGAACCTCCGTCCTTTGATTTTTGGCGTTAATGTCTTTAACATGAACGATCGCCAAAGACTTTTGGAGCTTGACCGTCTTTTTGCTTCTGACTATCAAATTATGATTTTTCCCGCAGGAGAAGTATCACGACTTATTAATTTTAAAATCCGCGACCCACAGTGGAAAAAAACTTTTATTACTCTAACAGTCCGTCACAAACGACACATAGTGCCAAGCTTTATTAGCGGCCACAATTCATTTTGGTTTTACTTCTGGGCTAAGCTTCGTAAACTATCTGGAATTAAAATGTACATTGAAACCATGCTTTTACCTCGCGAAATGTTCCGCGGTTACAACATGAATATTTATTTTTGGACTTTAGACCCAATAAGCTGGGAACAAATCGCCAATAGTGGCAAAGACTATAACTGGTGGACTCAGCATATTTACAATAAAGTTTACGACGCCGGCAAAACCCTGAAAAATTACCTAAAATCACATAAAACTTAAGACCATGAAAAAAACGTATGTATTAGACACAAACGTGTTGCTTCATGATTTTCGTGCTATTTATAACTTTGAAGACAACGACATTGTTTTACCTATTACAGTACTGGAAGAAATCGACAAATTTAAAAAAGGTCATGACACGCTGAGCTTTCATGCCCGCGAAATTATGCGTGAATTAGACAAACTATCTGAACACGGCGATTTTCAAAAAGGTATTCCTCTGGGTGGCAACCGTGGGAAACTGTTTGTTTTTCTGGAACCACAAATCCCAGAAGAATTTAAGAAATCGTTTGACCTCTCTGTACCTGACAACAAAATTCTGGCTGTTGCTGCACACCTCAAACAAACTCTCAAAGAGCCAGTAATTCTGGTTAGCCAGGACATTAATCTACGTCTCAAAGCACGTGCATTCGGCATACCAGCGCAAGATTATCGTACCGACAGAATCCAATCGTTCGATGAAATTTTCAAAGAAACAAATACTTTCGACAACTTTGACCCTGAATTGATTAATTTATTGTACCAACAAGGCTATATTCCGCTGGAAGATTGCAAATTCGACAATCCTCCGCTACCAAACGATTATTTTATCCTAAAAGCTGGCGATACAAAGGCACTGGCAACATACTACGCTAAAGACAAGGTCATCCGTCTGGTAGAAAAGCATTACGCTTATCACATTAAGCCCAGAAATGCTGAACAAACTTTTGCTCTGGATGCGCTTTTGCGTGACGACATTCAACTTGTTTCTCTTTCTGGTCCTGCTGGTACAGGTAAAACACTTTTGGCTCTGGCTGCAGCATTGGAACAATCCGATAAATTCGAGCAAATAATGCTGGCTCGACCAATTGTTGCTCTTTCTGACAGGGATTTAGGCTATTTACCTGGTAGTGCCGAAGATAAGATAAAGCCTTACATGCAACCGCTGTTCGACAACTTAATGGTAATCAAAAATGCAGCTGGTCTCAACAGTAAAGCCGCAGAAAAAATCGACAAAATGCAAAAAGAAAAGAAGCTTATAATAGAGCCATTGGCATTTATCCGTGGCCGCAGTCTGCCTAATACTTTTTTCATCATTGATGAAGCCCAAAACCTTACTCCGCACGAAGTAAAAACAATAGTAACACGCGCAGGTGAAAATTCTAAATTAGTCTTTACTGGTGATGTGCAACAAATTGATACTCCATACATTGACGCTTATTCAAATGGTTTGTCTTATATGACAGACCGCATGCGTGGACAAGAAATTTTCGCTCATATTCATCTTTACAAAGGTGAACGTAGTTATCTGGCAGAATTGGCAAGTAAGTTGTTGTAAAATTTTGAATTTTTTATTATATTTAGCCTTTATTTAAATAATTTTAATTCTGTCAAATTCAGCTTGCTAAAAGCTTAATTTTTATCAATGGAACGGTTTCAAAAAGCTTCATTTTACAAATACGACAAGTTTTATACGATTTATCGTGGAATTGACCTGTTGACAGAGCAACCAGTTTGGATTAAAGTTATTAACAAGGAATTTTACTTCACACGTAATTTTAGTTATCGCTTCGATTTATGGTCAAGGCTGCTTAGCAGCCTTGACCACCCTAACATCGTCAAATACATTAGCTTTGAAAAAAATATTAACGAATACCTGATTATTACAGAATATTTTGAACCACAACCATTATCGGAAATTTTACGAGTTAGAAGTCTTTCTTACCAGGAAATTACAACAATTTATAAGCAAACTTTAGATGCTTACAGCTTTTTGCACTCCAAAAAAATTATTAACATTGATATTGACTTAAGAAAAATTCACTTTTTTAGCAACCAAAAAGTAAAAATCGAAGACTTTGGCTTGATTAATCTGCTGTTTGATAAAATTTTCAGATACAAAGAATTTTACCTAAACGATTTTAACTTTATTAGCCCTGAATTCATAAAAGACCTACCCTTAGACCATCGCAATGATATTTATAGCCTGGGTGTCTTGCTTTATACTTTAGTCGAAGGAATTAAGCCATTTCCAAAAAACTTAAACAAAAATCAGATAGCTCAAAAGATTTTAACTGAAAATATACCTTTACCTAAACGTACAGAGCAATTCAACCAGATTATTCTTAAAGCAACACACAAAGACCCGGAACAACGTTACCAGTCTGTTGAAAAATTAAAACACGACTTTAACACTATTAGCCTTCCACAAACTCAAAATAAATCTGAATTTAAAGCCAAACCATACAATACCCTCACAATAAAACCAACCCAACAGGGTACGAAAACCTCTCAAAAACTTCAACAAGAACAAGCAGCTGCTCATCATCGAAAAAAATCACGAAAAAGCTACAAACCAGGTAAATCTAAATTCTTCAGCATACTGCAAATTATTGCTATTCTGGCATTTGCAATTATCGATATTTTCTTACTGTGGCTTATACTTAACAATCTAAACAAACCATCTGATTATCAAAACTACCTGATTTACAACAAACCTGAAAAACTGAAAATCTTTAATTGGAGCAACAACACTTTTATAACTGCCTTGTGCGACACAGGCATTTACAACCTTGTGCTGGACGTCAACGACACTATTCTCCACGACACTTACGTCAGCCTTGACGACATTGACATCAAAAATATTACTTTCAACAACGGCATACTTTATTACGTCGGACGCAAAAACTCTTCGACACCTGCTTTACTACTCGTTTACAAAACCTATTACGAACCTTATTTTGATACAAAATTTTCCGGCCAATACTCATCCGTAGCTGTAGCAAACAATCTGATTTACCTGCTAAAAACCAACCAATTAGACACATCAATCTTAGAAATTCGCTACTTTGACATGAGCCTTTACAAAAATATCAAACTACCAAAACCCGTCGAAAATCAACTTTACCTCAAAATCCTGCCTCTTTCAACGAACAAAATATTAATCCTGAGCGCAAAAATTAGCCCGACTTACTTTACAATGAAGGACGTAATCCATGCACCAGATACATTCTACCTGCAAACATTCGACACAACAGGCAACAAACTCTGGCAGTCAACATTTACAACGCAATCTCTACCCTACGTAAATTCAGAGCCTAAAGCTGTTATTATAACTTCTTTAACCGATAACAAACACCTGACTATCAGAAAATTCAACTTTTACGGTAAATTAATCGACTCAATCAAAATCACTCTGCCATACACCACAAATCAACTTACCAGCGCCATCAGCGACACAAATACAATTACGCTACTGTTAAAATCAAAAACTAATAACTACATCCTAAAAACCACTCTTGACGGCAAAATTCTCTATAAGACCAAATTAGAGAATGTACGAAAACTTCATTATACCGACCTCACAAAAATAGCCAACGACCAGATTATGGTCATTGGCTACTTTAAAAACAACTTACTCAGTAAAATCAACGGTATAGACCTATACCTGATTCACACCGTAAAAATCAATTCCCAAAACGGCAAATACAAACACATGACACTAAAACAGGCAGTTATGAGCTATATCAACCAAAATTACGAAAATCCTTTTTCGAAAAAATAACTACTGGCCTCTACACTCACCTAATTTCGCACACAACATCTCAACCCTCTCTCCTGCTAAACGCTTTTCAACCAGAGTTCGCAAATAAAACCTGTATGGCATAATACTTATACGGTCAATCACCTGATTTGCAAACGCTTGCAACAAAATCGTTTTTGCCCGGCGCTCGCCAATACCACGCGAACGCATGTAAAAAATTGCTTCCTGGTCTAAATTGCCTGTTGATGAGCCATGAGACGCTGCTACATCATCGTTGTAAATTACAAGATGTGGCTTGGCATGTACCTTGGCATAAGGCGTAAGCAAAATATTGTTATTCAGCTGGTGTGCTTCACTCTTGCGAGCGCCTCGTTCAATTAGCACTTTACCAAACCATATCGCACGTGCGTTGTTGTCAATAATATTGCGATAAAACTGGTTGCTAAGTGCGCCACCTACTTTATGTTTCACCAGAATAGTGTTATCGTGCAATTGCTCGCGATCGGGCATTGCCAGGCCATTTAACTCTGCATAAGCATCCTGTCCCAACAGACTCACCCGTAAATCATTACGAACAATTTGTCCACACATCGTCGATGTATGAGCGTAGAAACTGGCACCGGCTTCCACGTGTGCTTCAGTATGATTTATCTGGAACGAATTATCGCCTTCACCTTGAAAAATATGAAATTTCAACGTAGCATTCGGATTTACGAAAATTTCTGTGACAACGTTTGTAAATATGTAGTCAGATGACAACGAATGGTACGAAAACAGCACATCTGCTTTACTTCCTTGCCCGGCAACAATTAAATTCCGTGTCAGAGACAGAATCTTATGATTATCGCCATCTGAAAAGAAGTAAACGTGGATTGGATTTTCGACATGAGAATCGGGCTTTATGTACACAAATGCACCATTAGCAGCAAAATAAGTATTTAAAGCGCTAAAAAGATGTAACTTGTGCGCCTGAGTTTTTGTAAAATACTGGTTAAAAATGTCAGGATAGTGGCGCTTTGCCTGTTGCATGTCTGTAAAAACCAGGATATCGTCAGAGTCTAAAATTCTCGAAAGTTTAGGGCAAAAATAGCCGTTTATAAAGACCAAAATGTTCGAATACATGCCGCTAACGTTAAACATAGCGATATCTTCCTTGGTCATCTCTAACTTCGTACCGTATGAAAACCTATGCTCCAAAAGCTTTTTCAACGACGTTTTTTTCCATTCCTCCAATCTTTTGTCCGGTATGTCCAGAGATTCGATAAGTTGCCAGATTTGTGGTTTTAGTTCGTCGCTGATAAGAGGTTCGCCATTGTTTGATAGTATCTGGATAAAATCCTGTTTTGTCAAATATTTGGATTTTGTAGCAATCATTGTCTAAATTTTTAAAGTTTGCTGTTAGTTGTTTAAAGCTTTAATTTGCTCATAACCATTCTCTTCGACTTCAAGAGCCAGAGTTTTATCACCGCTCTTAACGATTCGCCCGTTGTACAGGATATGCACATAGTCAGGTATGATATAATTAAGCAAACGTTGATAGTGTGTAATTATCAAAAAAGCATTATCGTCTCGTCTGAGGCGGTTGACCCCATTAGCCACCTGTCGTAAAGCGTCAACATCAAGACCTGAGTCAATTTCGTCTAAAATAGCTAATTTAGGGTCTAAAACAGCCAGTTGCAGCATTTCGTTTTTCTTTTTTTCGCCACCAGAAAAGCCTTCGTTCACTGAACGGTTTTCTAATTTTGCATCGAATTCTACTAATTTTTTCTTTTCGCGTAAAAGTTTAAGGAATTCGGCAGGAGACGGAGGTTCCAGACCACGGTGTTTGTAAAGTTCTTCAACAGCTGCGCGCAGAAAATTAATCAATGTTACGCCTGGGATTTCTACTGGATGTTGAAAAGCCAGGAATAAACCTTCACGTGCGCGTTCTTCGGGTTTCATTTTAAGCAAATCTTTACCCAAAAAATACACTTCTCCATCGGTAACTTCATAACCCGGTTTTCCTGCCAGAACTGAAGCAAGAGTAGATTTTCCTGAGCCATTTGGACCCATTATTGCGTGAATTTCGCCGGGATAAACTTCCAGGTTTATGCCTTTGAGGATTTCTTTACCTTCGACTTTTGCATGAAGATTTATGATTTTCAAAAGTGGTTCCATAATGCAATTTTTTTTTAATTGTTTGATTTTTAAGATTTTTGTTTTTTATGTTAAAAAATTAGCCAACACTGCCTTCAAGTGTAATTTCGAGCAAACGCTTCGCTTCAGCAGCAAATTCCATAGGCAATTTACTCATAACTTCACGAGTAAATCCACCAACTATCAAAGCCACAGCCTTTTCTTCGTCCAAACCACGCTGTTGTAAGTAAAAAATCTGTTCGTCTGAAATTTTAGAAGTTGTAGCTTCATGTTCGACAACAGCAGTCGGATTATCAACTTCAATGTACGGATAAGTATGAGCGCCACATTTATCGCCAATCAACAGAGAATCGCATTGCGAGTAATTTCTGGCATTATCAGCTTTTGCGCGGATTTCAACAAGTCCACGGTATGAGTTATTGCTATGTCCAAGGGAAATACCTTTCGAGACAATGCGGCTGCGTGTGTTTTTGCCAATATGAATCATTTTCGTACCTGTATCAGCCTGTTGATAATTATTCGTTACTGCTACGGAATAGAACTCACTGTAACTATTATCGCCAAGTAGCACTGTTCCAGGATATTTCCAGGTAATTGCCGAACCTGTTTCCACTTGTGTCCAGAGGATTTTAGCATTGTCGCCTTTACAAATTCCGCGTTTGTTCACCATATTGTAAATGCCACCTCTTCCCTGCTCATCGCCTGGATACCAGTTTTGAACAGTAGAATATTTAATCGTAGCATCTTTCAGTGCCACAAGTTCTACAACGCCTGCATGCAACTGGTTCTCATCAAACATCGGAGCAGTACAACCTTCCAGATAGCTAACATAACTACCTTCGTCTGCAATTATTAGTGTACGCTCAAATTGTCCTGCTTCTGAAACATTTAACCTGAAATACGACGAAAGTTCAACAGGACATTTTACTCCTTTTGGAATGTAAACAAACGTCCCATCTGAGAAAACAGCAGAATTTAACGCTGCGAAAAAGTTATCAGTATAAGGAACTACCGATCCAAGATATTTTCGAACCAGCTCAGGGTACTTTTTAATAGCTTCACTTATAGGCATAAAGATTATGCCTAACTCCTCAAGCTCTTTCTTAAAACTTGTATAAACCGACACGCTATCAAGCACTGCATCAACAGCAACACCAGCCAGGGATTTTTGTTCTTCTAAAGGGATTCCCAAACGCTGGTAAATTTCCTTTATCTCATCGGGAACCTCGTCCCAGCTCTCGTACCTGGCACCTTGCTTGGGTTTGGCAAAATAGCTTATTGACTGAAAATCAATATCCTCAAACTCAAGATGCGCCCATCGAGGCATCTCAAGCTTTTGCCAATATCGATATGCTTTTAACCTAAAATCTAACACCCAATCAGGCTCTCCGTTTAACTGCGAAATTTTTCGGATAATATCTTCGTTTATGCCAGGTGGAAAGACCTCCTCGTCTACATTCGCTTTAAAACCTTCTTGATATTTACGGTTCTGAAGGTCTTTTATGATTTGTTCTGAATTTGACATATACTTTGAGATTTTGGTTTAATAAAAAAGACCTTTTTGTCTTTTTTTTGCGAAGTAATAATTTTAATTCGAAAAAAACAATACCTAACTGTTGGTAACTAACTTTAAAAAAAGCAAATTATATTAATTCAACTAACAATCAAGAGATTTACGTATAAAAGTTTTTTAGCAAAAATAATCGTAAAATTTAAGGGAATTTACTATCTTTGGAGTAAGGCAGAATTTTTTTATAAAACTTATTTAAATCCTGGGCTATGCCTGAAGTTATAGTTTGGTCTAAAGACTTTGAAATTTGCGATCTCGTTGACAAACAACACCATAAAC
>WFZV01000165.1 GCA_015489395.1 Bacteroidales bacterium | reverse complement strand
ATATAAAGATTTAATAATCAAATACTTGCAATCTATCGGCCTACAATTTAATCCAGATGTGTTAAACCCGGACAATATTTTTAAACTTCTGAAAAGAAACAATTTAGACAAAAAACAAGCTCTTATCAAAATCCTTTGCCTTGAACTCTTGCCAGATTGCCAATTTTTTGTTTTTACCTTCGAATTCAAAAATCAAAATCAAACTATTACTGCTGCAATTCACAGCGTTGCACACAACTCGCCACTTCGTCAATGGCCTTTGACCAAATTCGAAGATTTTTACTGGTTGGATTATTATGCTAAAAAATACAGCTCTGTCAACCAGGTGCTTTTCACCAATTACAAAAATCAAATAATCAGCGCTTATCAAGCCAATGTAATTGCGATCTGGAATAAAAACCTGTACTTCGTACATCACAAACAGCCTTATTTTAAGCATTTTATCCAGGATTTCATCATAAAAAACGCCGGACAAATTGGCATCAAAAAAACTCTGGACAAAAACAAAGGTTTTGCACTTAAATTCTTACAAAGCGTTGACGAATTAATCATAATCAACGACTTACTTCAAATTAACCCTATCACTGGACTTATCAATCACAACGGAACGTTTTTCCCTTTAAAAACCAAAGGCTGGTCGCAAAAAATCGCACAATTTATCGAGAAAAATATCGAAAAACTTTAGTCAATGAGCCTCCAATTTAAAACTCAACTTACACAGCTACTCAACGACCCACGACTGGACTTTTCCGAACTGAAAAAACAATTCTGGATAAACCTCAAAACCAAACACCACAGGCAACCTACCAAAAGCGCTGTTCTGGTGCTACTTTTCCCACAAAACGGACAAATCTCCACAATTCTACTGCAACGCGTCAGAGACGGCTCGCCTCACAGTGGACAAATCAGTCTGCCAGGCGGCCACTTTGAACCTGACGATAAAAACTTGAAAAACACAGCCTTACGTGAAACTCACGAAGAAATTGGCGTGCCACCTGAAAACATCGAAATTCTGGGCAAACTCTCACAAGTGTACGTTGCTGTTAGCAATTTCATCATTCAACCTTTTGTTGGCTGGATACAAAAACCTCCACAAATCACAATCAACCCTGACGAAATCGACAAATTTTTCTTCATTCCCTTAAAAGTTTTTACCGACAAATCTAAAATCGTACAAAAAACCTTAAACCTACGAAACAAATCCACTGAAACTTTGGGTTTTTGCCATGACGGAATTTATATCTGGGGCGCTACTGCAAGAATTTTTGCCGAATTTAGCGGTTATCTCTCAGTTTTAGAAAACATGAAAATCGATTTTTAAACCTTCAAAATTCAACTTTTACCAAACCTCGAATTTGCATATTACAACCTGGCTATTAAATCGTTACAAATAAATTTCTCACTCGCAATTTAGCTTGAGAATGAAAAATATACTGCTAAAAGCCGTCACTGCAACCAACTCAAACACTGCACGATACGACATAAAACTTAACAATCCACCCAGAACAAAAGGCAAAATCAATCCCGACAAATTCGCCGCTCCAACAATCCCGGCATAATGCGCACGGTTATTATCATTCGAAATCTCAATCAAAATCCCTTCATTTGCTATGCGCATTAGCGAAAAACCTACACCAGTCAGAAAAAACAAACTTTCGAAAACAACTATATCACGACCAGAATAAACAGCAACCAATGGGATTAAAATCGTTAGCAATGCTGCGACCAATAGTAAAATTTTATACTTGACCCTATGCTTAAAAACATAAACAGTCAAACTGCCGACAACAACACCTAACATTTTTATAATCAACACATTACCAATCAGCTTTTTCGTCAAAATATGATTCACCTTGGCATAAGAAATCAAAAACGGCGTAAATGCGAAAAATATTCCAAGCACATTGACCACAATCAAAAAATACTTCAAATTCTGATTCAACTTTATTTCCCTGGGTATTAGCTTAAAAAACTGCCAGATACTGGTCTTTGCACCAGGTTGGACATATTTCTCTCGCACAGCCCAGAAACCAAGGGAACCAATCAATAACAAAACTCCAGCAGTGAAAAACGAATAAACATAACTCACTGGAAAATCAAAATGACTCAAAAAAAGCTTAACAGCATAGGCAGACGTAATAAATCCAACAGCCTGAAACGTTTGCTTTAACGAAAACAACGATACTCGCTGCCGGTACTCAATGCTTTTACCCAACAAATCAGTATAAGCCACACCACCGTAAGACCCTGCCCATGAAAAAATTATCATTATCAAAAACAACAACGTAAAAAACGCCCAATTTGGCAAACTGCTGAATATCAAAATCAAAACCGATAAAGAAAATATCGACAAAACCCGCAAATTTATTGCAATCAGCAAATGCAGCCTTTTACTCTTACGTGACGAAAGATAAGGAGCGAAAAAAAGCTGCATAAACTTAGCACTGCCAACCATTATCGCATTCATCAAGCCTATAAGCAAATTATTTCCACCAGCTTTAAGAATCAAGGCAGGTAAAACTGTATCTGTATCCAAAAAACTTTTGCTAAAAGCCAACAACGTCGCATGCCACACAAAAGCCCAATAATTTATCCGGTAATCACGCTGTGCCAGCTGCTCCTTCATAGACAATTTTTTGCACAAAGCTAAAAATTATTCGATAATTCAATTCCTGCATGAATCAAATTAATCCGTTTTATGTCAAAAAACAGGTTATCGAACATTATTTTTCAACATTTTGTTTTATACATTAGTAACAAATTTTAAAATGCAAAAGTATGCTTTCAGATAAATTCGTGTATCGCCATATTGGTCCAAGGGAAGAAGATATTTACCAGATGCTCAAAGAATTAGGCTATGGTTCGCTGGAAGATTTAATGAACGACGTCGTACCGGCCGACATTCGCCTCAAGCAGCCATTAGTCCTGGACCCGCCAATGAGCGAATATGAAATTTTTAACCGTCTTAGGGAATTAGGTCAAAAAAACAAAAATTATCGCAGTTTCATTGGTATGGGCTATTACGGCACAATGATGCCGCCGGTTATTCAGCGTAATGTCCTCGAAAACCCTAATTGGTACACATCATATACTCCGTATCAAGCTGAAATTTCCCAGGGACGCCTCGAAGCTTTGCTGATTTTCCAGACCATGGTCACTGAACTGACTGCCATGGAAGTGGCTAATTCTTCGTTATTGGACGAAGCTACTGCCGCCGCCGAAGCAATGTCAATGCTTTTTAATTTGCGTTCACCGCAGAAAAAGAAAAGCAATGCAAACAAATTTTTCGTTGATAAAAACATCTTTCCGCAAACTTTAGCTGTTTTACAAACCCGAAGCGAACCTTTTGGCATAGAGCTTATTATCGGCGATTGGCAGAACTTTGACTTTGGACCAGATTTCTTCGGGGCAATTGTTCAATACCCTAACTCTGACGGAGAAATTTACGATTACAGCGATTTTATCGAAAAAGCCCATCAAAACGACATTTTAGTCGGCGTAATTGCAGACCTGCTTTCGTTAGCTATTTTAGAACCGCCTGGAAAATGGGGAGCTGACGTAGTAGTAGGCTCAACACAACGTTTTGGCTTGCCAATGGGCTATGGTGGACCGCATGCAGGGTACTTTGCCACCCGCCTAAAATATGTCCGTAAAATGCCAGGACGAATAATCGGCGTCACAAAAGACCGCTTTGGAAACAAGGCTTATCGCATGACCCTGCAAACCCGCGAACAGCACATTAAAAGAGAACGAGCCACCTCGAACATTTGCACTGCTCAAGCTCTTATGGCTATACTCTCGGCTTTTTACGCTGTATATCACGGACCTAACGGACTAAAACGTATTGCCTTTGACATTCACTCTAAAACAGCAACTTTAGACATTGAGCTTAAAAAATTAGGCTACCACCAGCTTAATAAAAATTATTTCGACACATTAAAAATAAAATTGCCAGCTGACGTTTCTCAGCACGAAATAAAAGCAATAGCTCTTCAAAACAACGTTAACCTCCGGTATTTCGACGACGGACATGTTGGCATTTCTCTGGACGAAGTAACTACAATTGACGAACTTAACCGTATAATTACAATTTTCGCTCAAGCAATAGGCGTCACACCTGAAGATTACATCAAAAATGTTAGTACAATCGAAACATTTGACAGCAAATTTTTACGCTCGTCCGAATTTATGCAGCAACCGATTTTTAACTCTTACCACAGCGAAACCGAGATGATGCGTTATATCAAGCGTCTGGAGCGAAAAGACATTAGCCTGGCGCAATCAATGATCCCATTAGGCTCTTGTACGATGAAGCTTAATTCCGCTGTTAGCATGTTCGCCCTTTCTGACCCAAACTGGGCAAACATTCATCCTTTTGTACCTAAATTCCAGGCTGAAGGCTACGAACAACTAATCGCAGAATTACGAAAAGACTTAAGAGCCATTACAGGTTACGCTGACATTTGTTTTCAACCAAATTCCGGTGCTGCTGGCGAATATACCGGTCTGATGGTTATTCGAAAATACCACCAGGACCACGGTCAACCCAACCGCAACGTAATGCTTATCCCTGCATCTGCACACGGCACAAACCCTGCTTCTGCTGCCATGGCTGGCATGAAAATCGTTGTCGTTAAAACCGACGAAAACGGCAACATCGACATTGACGATTTACAGCAAAAAGCACAGGAACACAAGGACAATTTAGCTGGATTTATGGTCACATACCCCTCAACCCACGGTGTTTTCGAAGAGAAAATCAAACAAATGTGCGATATTATTCATCAATACGGCGGACTGGTTTATATGGACGGTGCTAACCTCAATGCACAAATCGGCTATACTAATCCTGTGGTCATTGGAGCAGACATCGGACACCTCAACCTGCACAAAACCTTTGCAATGCCTCACGGCGGCGGTGGTCCTGGCGTTGGTCCAATTGGCGTCACTCAACGGCTAAAACCCTATTTACCATCGCACCCGGTCGTCGATGTTGCACGCAGCGACAAAGCGATCCCGGCCGTTGCTGCCGCGCCATACGGAAGCCCTCTGCTTTTGACAATCGCCTATGCTTACATAAAAATGATGGGCGCACAGGGACTTAAACGTGCAACAGAAGTGGCTGTACTAAACGCCAATTACGTTGCGAAAAAATTAGACCCTTACTTTCCGATCGTATATAAAGGCGAACGCGGTCTCAATGCCCATGAAGCAATCCTGGACATACGTCCTTACAAACATTCTTTGGGCATTACTGAAATCGACGTGGCTAAACGGTTGATTGACTTTGGCTTCCACGCTCCTACTGTATCGTTTCCTGTTGTTGGCGGCTTGATGGTCGAACCAACTGAAAGCGAAAGCAAGCAGGAATTAGACCGGTTTATCCAGGCAATGAAGCAGATTTACCAGGAAATTATGGCAATAAAAGAGCAAAAATTCGCTCAAGACGATAATCCATTGAAAAACGCTCCACACCCCGACCACGAATTGGCAGCTGACGATTGGACGCATAAATATTCCCGTTCACAAGCAGCTTATCCGCTGGACTTTGTCCGTAAAAATAAACTTTGGTTTTCTGTCGGGCGAGTTGACGAAGCCTGGGGCGATCGTCACCTGATCCTGAATTTCGTCACTGACCAGGAGTGGGAACAATTAAAAGATAATGTTCAAAAACGCTAATTTTTAGACCATTACTGCAAGCGGCGGGCGGGCTGTAAGCCCGCCCGCCGCTTTTTCGTACAAAAAGCATTGTACAATTGCATTGATTTAGCGATAAAAGCGCGCTTTTCCGGATTTTAAATAAACGCCTATTCCTAAAAATACAAGCCAATTGCCTGAAAACAGTTAATACTTCGTAGTCTGCAACAACTTATTTTTCAGACGGTTATTATCCAATCCACAAAGCAACAAAACAAGTACGTAAAACCGCAGGATTACAGAAAAATAAAATTATTCTCGCCAGAATAAAATACTCTGTGCATTGTAAATCCTATGTTCCTCAACTGTGGCGCCCGTGACCAGATCGATAAAAACGACTTCGTCTGTAGCTGCCGAATCCAGAGTCATTGTAACAAAAGCATTTTTTTCATAATCTAAACCTGCACTACAAGCACGAACAATGCTAAGATTTGTGGGTACTGTGTCAAAAACGGCTGCAGAGTCAGGATTTATGCGAAATAGGTAAAACTTGTAGTTGGTTGTATCAGCAGGCAGTCGGCCTAAAACGATTAGATTCTCTGTCTGCTTGTTAAAAACCGTCAAAATCGGCTCAATGCCTACAGGTGCTTCAGATACCAGACCAGAATCTATGGAAAATTTAAGCAGCGAATAAGACTCTTTTTCACCCGTAACAGCAAAAATATAGTACAAGCCTGTCCGTGGATTATAAGCACTACAGCAAATCGGGTAAGCGTAACTTTGCTCCAGGTCAAACGTAAAATCAACATTTTCCGTCGAATAATTATATCCAACAAACCTGTCTTTGTTATTTTGCGTAACTATTCCCAGAAGTAAATGCAAACTATCGTCTATGCGCACAGCATGTAATGTAAAAGGTAAATTTAAGGTTAAAACCTCCTGTCCCTGACGGTTGTAAAAATGATATTTGTTATCGCCGCCGTAATAGCCAAAAGCATGTAAATCATAAGAATAAACCGACGTCCCAAGCATGTAACCGCCTGATATATCGAATGTTGCAGAATCACCTTGTAAAAAATCAATTACTTCAACGCTGTCTGTCCCCTTATATGGGCTGCTTTTTTTAAAAATTACTACACCATAACTATTTTTATGTCCAAATCTCTGGCAACTGCCCAATATGAGCATGCCTGCCAGGATTAAAAGAAAAAGAATTTTAGTTTTCATAATGGTTAAATTTAAAGTCGTTGAAACAAAACTTTAACAATAACCTGCAGGTTACAGGTAATTTTACACCACAGGCAGGAAACATCAACGATTTTTTGACCAGATAACTCTAACTATTGACAAAAAGCCCCAAAAGTTACTCTTTTATAAATTCTTCTACGTCGCGGCCAATATAATCGCTATATGAACCGATGTAAACCGGATAATTTAAGCCAGCGAATAAGTTATTGACTTGCTCTTTGGGTGAGTGTGTAGCAATAATAAATTTTATGTTTAAATCCGCAGAAACGCCTTTAACTGCTTCAACAATTTGCTCTATATCAACACTTTGAACATTACTAACAAAATCTTTTTTCGCAAAAATTATCACGACAGACGGGTTGGCTAAATCTTTTCTAAAATAGTACATTAAAGCGTCAACTTTCGACGTACAAAGCTCATGGAAGGCACATCTGCCCACCGTAAAATCGATTAAAGCACCTTGTTCGTGTGGCTCAACGCCCAGTTTAATTTTGCCATTTAAACCGTATTCAAAAACCAAAACACGCTTTTTTACCCAATAACTATAAGCTTCAACATGACAGTCTTTAAACAAACTATTTGCTAAAAATTCGAAAAACATTTTAACCGTGATTTAACAGTTGTACAATAAAATGCACAAACAACGAAGGCGACAGTATTATAGGAAAGACAAAACCAAATATAGAACCCCAAAAATGAGCATTATGCCCAACACTATCTCCACCACGGCGAGCCATGTATTGTTCATAAAGCAAGTAAAAAACACCAAAAAGAATAGCAGGAATCGGGATTGGAATGGGAAAAATAAAAATCTTACTCCATGGGTCCAACAAAATCGCAGCAAAAACCATAGCAGAAACAGCTCCTGATGCGCCTAAAGCCAAAAAAGCAGGATTATTCTTGAACTTTAACAAATCAGGAAAATTCCCTGCTCCTATTGCCAAAATATAAAACAATAAAAACAAAAATTCACCTTTGCCAAAGCCCCAGATATAAACAAACGACAATTCAATTATACGACCAAAGAAATACAACACAAACATATTAACCAACAGATGCCACCAATTAGCATGAATCAAACCTGCAGTAAACAAACGCCACCACTGCTTTTTACGCCAGGTAACATACGGACTAAAAACAAAATTGTTCAATACCGCCGGATTACGTAAAGACTCAATCGTTGGTACTCCAGGCGGAAACGCTATCATAGACGTCAAAACCGTAATCCCAATAATTAGCCAGGTTCCAATCATTCTGCGAATTTATTTTTAATTACAACAAAGATAGTTAAATTTGCTTCAAACCTAAAAAAATTAAAGCTTATGAAATATACACCGCTTACGCATATCCACCAGAAATTAGGCGCAAAAATGACAGAATTCGCCGGATTCCTCATGCCTCTGCAATATACAAGCATTATCGAAGAACACATGGCTGTACGAAATTCTGTAGGAATGTTCGACGTTTCGCACATGGGCGAAATATGGATAAAAGGACCTAATGCCTTTGATTTAGCACAATGGATAACCACAAACGACGTTAGAAAACTTAAACCAGGCAAAGCACAATATACTGTTATGCCAAACGGACGCGGCGGTATTGTCGATGACTTAATAATTTACCAATACGAAGAAAACAAGTACATGCTGGTCGTCAATGCTGCCAACATCGAAAAAGACTACAAATGGATTTTAGAACAAAACAAAAAGTTTAACGCTGAAGTCGAAAATGCTTCTGACAATATAGCTCAGTTGGCAGTTCAGGGACCAAATGCTATTAAAGTTCTGCAAAAACTGACCGACATCGACCTATCGCAAATTAAATTCTATCATTTCACTGTAGGCAAGATGGCTGGTGCCGACGATGTTATTATTTCAAACACTGGTTACACAGGCTCAGGCGGCTTTGAACTCTACTTTTACCCGCAATATGCCGAACAAATCTGGAACGCAATAGCCGAAGCAGGCAAAGAATTCGATTTGAAATTTGCAGGGCTTGGCGCTCGGGATACTTTACGTCTGGAAATGGGATATTGTCTTTATGGCAATGATATCGACGATACTACTTCGCCCATTGAAGCAGGACTTGGCTGGATTGTTAAATTTACAGAAGGCAATAACTTTGTTGACCGTGACTTTTTATGGAAGCAAAAGCAAAATGGAGTAAGCCGCCGATTAATTGGCTTTATCATGCAAGACCACGGTATTCCCCGCCACGGATATGATATTTACAACGCAGAAGACAAAGTAATTGGACGAGTCACATCAGGCACAATGTCGCCAATGCTCAAAAAGGGTATAGGACTCGGGTACGTCAACACAGAATACTCCAGTCCTGAGACAGAAATTTTCGTTGATGTGCGCGGCAAAAAATTGAAAGCTAAGGTAGTAAAACCGCCTTTTGTAGAGGTTAAAAAGCCCTCTTAAGAGCTGGATGTAATACGCTGTTTTACAGCTTCGTAAATAATAATTCCCGCAGCCACAGAGACATTTAACGATTCGATTTGACCAAGCACCGGGATTTTGACCAGATAGTCAGACTTTCTTAAAATTTTCGTTGAAATCCCGGTGTCCTCTGCACCCATTACAACAACCGTCGGTTTAGTATAATCGACATCGAAATAATTTTGTGAACCTCGCTCAGTTGCTGCTACAATCTGAAAGCCCATTTGCTTCAATTTAACCAAAGCGTCAACTAAACTTTTTTCACGGATAATTGGTACGTAATTTAAAGCACCTGCAGAAGTTTTCATGGCATCGCCACTTATTTGAGCAGAATTTTTCAATGGAACAACAATACCAGTAGCAGCAGCACATTCAGCTGTTCGAACAATTGCGCCAAAATTTCTTACGTCTGTAACCCTGTCTAACATAACCAATAACGGCATTTTGCCTTTTTCAAACTCTCGAATAACAACCTCTTCCAGCTCCCAGAATTTTATTGGACTTATAAAAGCTATAGCTCCCTGGTGGTTAGCCCTGGTTATCCTGTTAAGTTTATCTAAAGGAACATATTGAATAGGAATATTTCTTTGCTTTGCAAGATCTCTAAGCTCTGTGAGCAAAGGACTTGTAAACTTTTGCTTAAGTAAAATTTTCTCTATAGTTTTGCCAGCCTTGATAGCTTCAACTATTGCATGAATTCCATAGACTAAATTATGTTTTTGGTCAACTTTTTTGCTTTTCATTACGTAATAAATTTGTATAAAAAGCTAAGTTATTTATTTTTATAAAGTCGTCAAAGAAACAATTCTTTTATGGAATTACAAAATATTTTCAAAATATACAACATCTTAAAAAAAGACGATTTTAGCTTTATTTATCGTGGAATTTTTTCAAACAATATTTTAAATCTTATAACCGACCTGGTCCAGAACACAAATACAATTACTGAAAGACCTTTGAATAACCGATTAACTTATCTCACAATCGAGTCGTTCCAGAATGTTTTGCGATATTCTGAATCCAGAGAAAGTTCCACTCGGCACTCAGATTTATTC
>WFZV01000164.1 GCA_015489395.1 Bacteroidales bacterium | reverse complement strand
GGTATAGCCAGCAGAAACTGACTAAAAACATCAGGGGGAGTAAGAATTGCTGCGATTAAAAATATTACGACAATAGCTAATTTTCTTTGCTGACTAAGGAAATTTGCTGTAATCAATTCAACTTTTGCCAGAAAATAAACTAAAATCGGTAATTCGAAAATTATGCCTGAGGCAACTGTAAGAGATAAAAGTGTCGAAAGATAAGATTGAAAATTAATCTGATTTTTTAGCTGTGAACTTATGTTGTAAGTCGAGAGGAAATTAACAGCCAATGGCGAAATAATAAAATAGCCAAACAACAAACCTACGGTAAAAAGTAAAGAAGTAGCTAAAATAATCAAACGGATCGAGAGTTTTTCTTTCACACGAAGAGCTGGTTTGACGAAAAGCCAGAGTTGCCAGATTAAAAAAGGAAATGCTAAAGCTACACCAATTATCAAAGAAACAATAATATGTGCTTTGAATTGTCCTGCTAAATCGATGTTAATTAATTGAACGGGATTGGAGTTTATGCAAAGTTTTGCTGAATGGAGCTTATGCCCTAATTGGCAAAGTAAGCGGTTTGTGATGAAATTAGGGTCTTTGGGGGCGAAAATAATCTGGTCGAAAATAAATGATTTGAAAAAGAAAGCTATTGTAGCAAAAACAAAAATAGCTAAAAAGGACCATATTAGACGCACTCTAAGTTCTTCTAAATGGTCCCAATAGGGCATTTTCTTTTCCGGGTTGACATTGCGCTTTGTAACATTATATTCTTCGGGCATGTTAATTTTTGTTTTCTTCCTTTACCTGGTGTGTTTCGTTTTTGGTTTGTGAATGTGTCGTTGTGTCGTCTAAATTTGTAATTTCGTTCATGCCTTCCTTAAATTCTCTTATTCCACGGCCTAAGCTGCGCATTAATTCAGGAATTTTACGCCCGCCGAATAAAATTAAAATTATAACTGCAACTACCAACAGTTCTTGCCAGCCGATTATGCCTAAAAGTACTGAGAACATTGTTTTTACATTTTGAATTTGCAGTTACAAATGTACAAAATTACGTAAATAACGGTTATGATTTTTGCCTAAAATTGTTAGTTATGCAACATATTTAATATTGTCAGAAATTAAAATCGCGTCAGAATGTAATTCTATAAACTAACTTAGCCACTGTTGCAAAGGTCTGTGGCTTGAGTAAATCTATTTGTCGAATGGGTTTGTTATAGCCGTTTGTAATTACAAAATAGAAATCCTGACCAATTTGTGGAATCCAGTGCAGACGGAAGTTGTAAATCATCAGATTTTCAAGGCTATTGTATTGTGCGAAAAGTGATACGTTCAATTTTGTTGTAAAAGCTAAATTTACGTAAGTCGCCAGCTCGTGGGTTATGACTTTGCCCATTGGAAGAGTTACGTAATTGAACGTGTACCCTTGTTCGATGTTTAGATTTTTGTTTACGTTGATGCCAAAGTTTGTTTCTAAAGTATGAATTTTTCCGTTGTAATAGCCACCCCAGTTGTAATTTATGAAAGTCCAAAAACGTCGTCCCTGGAAAGTTTCGATTTGTATTTCAGTATGATAAGCCCAATATTTGCCAACAGGTATAAAAATACTGTCCGTCAGGTAAAACGGTTTATCCAGTCGGTCGAAATATTGTTGCAAATTGAACTCAAAACGGTCGCCGGACTTAAAAACAGCTCCAAGAGGACGGGTTTCATTGTAAAAACTTTCAAATTCGCCTGTAGAATTAGTCACATAGTACGAAAATCCCCATGGTTTTAGCAATAGACGTTTTACTCCGAATTTTTCTAAAACTCGCGGCATAATTCTGAAATACCAGCTGTAAACAGTGTAATTACTACGCCACAAAAAGCCTAATTGTGGGTCAAAGTTTTGCTGCATTCCGCTGATTCCCATATAATTGTCGATTAAATCGTTAGGATAGTCGCAGAAAATTAAATACGACAAAGCCTGGCCTTGGTATTTAAAGTTTTCAAAACTGGCTGCACCGCGAACACCGATTGTGAGGTTTTTGTTGTTTAAAAATTCTGATGTTCGGTAAACAGCATCTAAGCCAAGGACCTGGTTTGAGCCTTGTGAATTATATTTATTCGTAAAAATACCACCGATGAACGATTGTTTGCCAATTTCCCTTTTATAGCGAAAAACAGTGTTGTTCGTGGATGGAATTGTATCGAATTTAGCTTCTTGCATGCTTAAAAAGCCTATTTCATTTCGTCCAAGTTTTCCAAAAAGCCTTGCACCTGCTAAAATCGGGATTTGTTGATGATTTTCTATGCCGATTTGTCTTGAATAAAAAGCTTGATTACGGCTTCCAAGGTAAAAGTCGAAATAATTACTGCCTTCTAAGAAAAATTGTCGTTTTTCCGGATAATAAACGCTAAATCGGGTGAGATTTACAGGAATTTTGTCAACTTCAACCTGAGCAAAGTCTGTAAAGGAGGTAAGATTTAGTTTTAACGATGGTGTTAAATTTACGTTTAAATCGCCACCAGCTTTAAGAGGAAAAGTCCTGCCTGAGCTTTCACTGTATTGATAGCCGACTAAAGTATAAGGTTTAAATTCGAATCTGTGGGCATAACCAATGTCTTTTAAACCAATCAATTTACCTGCAGATTCAACAGACATAATGGATTTGTCGCGAGACCAACCTTGCCATAGAGCCTGTTCGTTTTGCGACATAATATCACGTTCGAAATTAACGGCCCATGTCTGCTGACTGTCCCTTTTGAATTGCAAAGTATTGAAAGGAATATAAACCTCGGCAAACCAGCCGCTATCAGTAATTGTAGTTTTAGCGTCCCAAACTCCATTCCAGTCTTTGTTCCCATCTTCGAAGCTTATTATTTGCAAATCAGCCCTTGCACCCAGAGGATTTATGACGAATAAGTACCCAGTACGGTTGTCGTTAAATGGACTTAACATAATTTGAAAATTGTCTTCTTCTTCGTAGTCAAAATCTACACTTAGACTTTTTGCAATTATAGTTTTAGGGTCTTTTTGATAGCACCAAATTCCAAAGTACAAACCTTTTTTATTGTAAAGTACAGCAACTTCGGTGTGTTCAGTTATTGGTTTTCCATAATCCAGGTCGCGTTGGGTAAAATTGGAAATGTGCATGGCCTTATACCAATCTGGTTCGGTCAGTTTACCGTCGAAGTTTATTTTGTTTGTTGTTCTATATGCTTCAATGTATGACGGTTCGGAATGCTGCGAATAGGAAAGATTTATGAAAACAATTAGAAAAAACAAGGCTAAAATTAGTCTTTTCATGTTGACATATCTTTGATTTTGAGCAAAAGATGAAAAAATTTTAGAAAGAAAACAAATAAATTAGTAAGTTAGGAAAAATCAAAAAAT
This sequence comes from Bacteroidales bacterium, assembly GCA_015489395.1. Taxonomy (GTDB): domain Bacteria; phylum Bacteroidota; class Bacteroidia; order Bacteroidales; family S143-33; genus S143-33. Next base: position 12,009 of record WFZV01000164.1, on the reverse strand, counting down.
TAAACAGCCATGAAGCTATTTTATATAACGTTATTGTCGCTTCTCTCTTTTTTGTGTGCATGTAAAACAAATTCTAAATCTAATCAAATCAGACAATCAGATACTCATAAAGCCTCTGTGGTTCTACAAAAAGTTTCTATTGACGACACTTTACATCATTTGGTTGGTACAATAGGCGAGAACATACCCATTGTAATGAACATTTTTATCCACGGAAATAATGTCAAAGGTTCGATGTACTATAAAAAGGTCGGTCATTACATTTATTTAAAAGGGACAGTCGATGATTACGGACGTATGGATTTGACAGGTTATTTGAGAAACGGCCAAATTTCAGACCGTTTTTCAGGAATTTACAATAATGAAGTTTACAAAGGTAAATGGACTAATAAAGATAAATCCAAAGAATTTAATTTTAACTTGCAAAGAACTGATACTGAGTGGGTGCTTATCGATAGTTTCAAATATAAAATTTTAGATTCTGTGTTTGTTGATTCTATGTGGTATTATTACAAAAATGTAGAAGTAATTCACTATCCTAAGGCTTTTCCTATTCCTGAGGCGGGATATAAAATTTACAAAAACCTGATGGATAAGATTTTAGGTGATACACCTAATTTTAAAGCATTGATAGATAGCATGAAGAAGGACAGATTACAATGGAGACACGATGTTCAAGAAATAGAATATGGACAGAGGTTTCCTTACAGCGCAGAGTATAATCAGGAAGTTACTGTAACATATACAAAGCATTTAATACTGACTGTTTCTGATTACGATTATATGTATGAAGGCGGCGCACATGGCTTGATGGAAACACACAAATATCATTATGATATGTACACGGGCAAGGAATTGAAACTTAGTGATATCTTTGCAGTACCCAAAAGTGTGATAATAAAAAAATTGGTTATTCCAGGGCTTGATAAATATTTTCAGGAAATTGGCCAGGAAAGCGTTGAGGAAGCTGTCTTTGATGTTAATAACCTATCCTTGCCTGATGAATTTTATTTTTTTGACGATGGTATGGGGTTTTATTACCAGCCATACAGTATAGCTGCTTTTTCTTATGGTATGCCCGGGTTTGAGGTATCGTACGATTCATTAAAGCCATATTTGTCTGAATTTATTAAAAAACGCCTTGGTTTGCATTAAGTCTATAAGTCAAAAAGCATGCTTTGGTCAATAAATTCTTTTTATTCGCCATAATGATGATTAAATTTTAGTAAACAAAAAATTTTTGGTAGATGAAAAGGTTAAGTTTGTTACTTGTCAATTTGGTTTTGTTTTTCGGCCTGTTTGCTCAAAAAATGCAGATAGACGATACCTTGCATCATTTATATGGTGCAATTGGTGGTAAGTATGGTTTAACCATGAATATTTTTATCCATGGCGCAGATGTTCGCGGCTCAATGTATTACAACAAAGTTGGGCAGTATATTTATTTAAAAGGCACGATCGATAATACAGGACATATGCTGCTAAAAGGCAGTTTGCCTAATGGTGTCGTTACAGATATTTATGATGGTACTTATAATGGGAAGATTTACAGGGGAACATGGAGTACTCCGAAGAAAAATCGTACGTTATCTTTTCTTTTGCGAAGAACTAATAAGCATTGGCTGTTATTGGACAGTGTGAAAATAAATATTAAAGATTCGATAAAAGTGTCAGGACAGTGGGTTTATTTCACAGATCATGAAGAGCTTTATTTCCCTAAAGCTTATCCAATACCTGATGTTGCCGGGGACATAAATAATCTTATCAGAATCTTTTTGTTTGATAATGATTTGCTTGCCACTGTTCTCGAGTCGGATACTTTATCTTTTCAAAATTTTAAGCAATACATTGATTCTATTTATAAGGCAGTTAGGTTATGGAAATCTTTTGAATTGCATGAATCATACGATTATCCTACGGATTACGAATTGGATAAAACTGTTAACACAGATTACGTAGGGCATTTGATTATAAGCGTTTCAGAAAATGGTTATGTTTATACTGGTGGAGCGCATGGATATCCGAATAATCCTGTTGGCTCTCCCATGCTAATTGATTTGTATTCTGGAAGGCTTTTGGAGTGGAATGACTTGATTAAGATTTCTGACACTTTGTTTTTGCAAAAAGTTTTAATTCCTGTGATGCGTGATTACTTTAAAAAAGAGTATAATCTAAAACTGGAAGACGTTATTTATGATTTTAGTGATTTAGAAATTTCGAGTTTTGATCTGGGTAAAAAGGGTATGTATTTTACCATTAATCAGGACCAGTTTTCTATAGATAGCGAATTAATGCCAATGCCAGATTTTTTTGTGAGCTTTGATAAATTAAAGCCTTATCTAACAGATTTTATAAAACATCGTTTGGGCCTTAAGTAGCGACAGATAGCTTTTGACTTGTAGGTCGATAATTTTGTTTAACGTAAATACTTGATTTTAAACAGAAACTTTATTTAAGCTTTAAATATTTAAAATCTTTCAAAATGAAGAAATATTTTCTATCAATTTTAGCGTTAATCCTGGGTATTAACACACTGTTTTCTTCAGCTTTTAATTCTATTCCTGACACGTTGCATCATTTGTATGGTGCAATTGCTGGAAAATATGGCATAACCATGAATATTTTTATTCGTGGTGATCAAGTACATGGTTCGATGTATTACAACCGCGTTGGTCAATACATTTATTTAAAAGGTTCGATCGATAATACTGGACACATGCAATTGGAGGGAAGTCTTGCCAGTGGCCAAAAGACAGATTTTTTCGATGGGATATATAACGGCAAAGTGTATCAAGGCAAATGGCATACTTTAGGAAATAATCGAGTTTTAAATTTTAGTTTAAAACGTACAAATAATCATTGGGTTTTGCTGAAAAGGAAAATCTGGCAGATTAATGACTCAGTAAAAAAAGACGGAGGTTGGGTTCATTTCAAAATTATCGTAAATACCAACTTGCCCAAGGCTTACCCTATTCCCAAAGCCGGCAAAAAGATTTCGGAGGCAATAAATGAGGAATTGAACGAAAGCTTTTATTTGTCAAGTTACCATGATTTTAAGCAAAATGCCTTGATGCAGTTCAATGACTGGAAAGAGGGAGTACAGGAAGCAGAGTCTGATTCATATACAACACTATCGGATTTAGATGCTTATGACAGTGCTTCCATCTATGTTTCTGATGTATATAAGCTTTTTTTAACTGTTGAAACAGAAGATTTCGAGAAAGACCCGGAATTAAACGAGATTTATAATGTTACGTACGATGTTTATGATTTGTACACTGGCGAACTGATTTCGATTGATGACCTGTTTTCTTCGTCTGATTTAGCTCTGAAAAAAGTTATAATTCCTGCACTTGAGAAAAATTTTAAGATGGACTATCAGGAGAACGTAACAGATTACATTTCTTTAGACGAAATAGAACTGCCTGATTATTTTAGATTTACTGGAGGAGGAGTAGAATTTGTATATTTGCCTGAATCCCTTGGAGGAGCTACGAGAGTTCCTTACGTTTTTACTGTGCCATATTCTGAACTTTTGTCATATTTAAAGCCTGAATTTAAAAGGCGTTTTGAACGTTAGTGAGGCTGGTTTTATATACGATATGCGGCTGCCCTTCAGGGCAGCCGCATATCGTGTGTTTTTTTAGTACGTTCAAAACCGGGATTAGCGATAGGAATAAAAATTATTCGCAACCACCACCTACTTGTTTTTTCTTAACAGGCACTTTAATTGTAGGTTTTGGAGCTGCCTGGTTATTAGTTTGTACTTTAGCAAGCTTTATATCCAGACGTTTATCGCCGGTAATGTATGGAAAATCGTTAAATACAGCGTTGAAGTCAATTCTTTTGTTTAAAATGCCGTCCATAAAGCTATGATACCCGAATTTTAACGAGTAAGCGTCATAGCCTAACACCCGTAGATATGCTGTTGTGGCAACAGACGTGTAGCCATGATAACAGTATAGCACAATAGGTTTGTCTTTAGGTAAATATTGCAATTTTTTAGAAGGTAACAGTTCATTTGGCCTAATGTTTACAGCGCCAGGAATATGGCCAACTTTATAATGTTCGTTTTTGCGCAGATCGATTATAAAATATTTGTCCAGATTCTGGAAAACCTGGTCAGCGCTTACTAAATACTGTTTAGGCGAAAGATTAGCTGTTTTGTCCACTTGATTTTTCAATACCGTTAGAGGTAAACCATTTTCTAATTTTGGTAATCCAGCTTTGTTTTTTGGCAGATTAACGTCAGTTTTAGAAATTTTGTTGATGTATTTAGCAGAAATGTTCTTTTTAAACAATCCACCAAAGTCTTTATTCCACCCGGCCATGCCGTATGCTAATGAATATGCGTTTTTATAGCCTAAAAGTCTAAGTAATTCTGCATAAAATGTAGCCATTTGTCCGGAATAGCATACTAAAACGATTCGCTTGTATGCTGCGACGTTGTATTTATTTAAAAATTCGAAAAGTTGTGAAGGTTTGACGTTATATGCACCGTTTATGTGTCCAGCTTCATACGCTTCTTTTCGTCTAATGTCTATGATTAAGTCCTGGTTAAGCTCAGATTTTACTATTGGCGCTATGATTATTGGAGGATAATCGTCTAATGCAACGACTGGGTTTGTTTGCTCAATGAAAGTAGCTAAGTCGGGTGCTTTGTGCTGTGCAAGCAGGCTATCAACGTTTGTTGTATAAAATACAGCCTGTTTGTTGCACGAGAAAAGCAGGAATATGCTAATGAGTAATGTAAAACTTAGTTTTTTCATCATAGTTAGTTTTTAGAATTTCAAAGAATTATTCACATCCGCCGCCAACTTGTTTCTTTTTGACAGGAACCTGAATTTTGGGAGCGGCATTAGTTTGAGGTTGAGAACTTGTGCCACCACCAGCGCTTAATTGGGCAAATTTTTCTTTATAGTCAAAGTCAGGTTTTTCGTCGTCGTAAAAAGCGCTTTTTATTGCGAATTTTTTGACAAAGTTGTCTCTTAAGCTTTTGTAAGTGCCAAGTACAGCGTAACAATTTTGATATCCAGCTCTTTCAGCTATAGTAACAGTTAGCCGCGTAAGGCTCGGATCGTCACTGTAAAAGAGTTTTACAGCTTTAGACTTTAATATCTTTTCGTGTTTTTTGTCCAAAATGTTTTTCGAAGGTATGCTAATTGCGTGTGGCAGATGTCCAATTGCGAATTGACGGGGATTTCGCAAATCAATGAGGATGAAATTTGAAGTATCGTTGAAGTAAATTACCTGATAAAACTGTTCAGGCGTAAGTTCTTTAGTGTTAAAACTCTGTAAGAATGTCTTTGGATCGTCATTTTTTATGTTACAGCTGAAAAAGATGAACAGAAGGAATATAAAGTAACTTAACCGTTTCATGTCGAAAGTTTTTTAGTTAGTTTGATTTTTAAAAATTATTCACAGCCGCCACCAACTTGTTTTTTCTTAACAGGGACTTGCACTTTGACAGGTGCTTTAGACGAACTCTGTTCGGCAGTAGTTGCGCCAGTAAAGAACCGGGCAGCAGCTTTACGAAATTCGTATTTTTTGAATTCAGCTTGTTTTGCCCAATCAGGCGGACGTTTAGGCTGTAATAGCTGGTTAAACCAGGCATTTAGGCCACCTTTCAATACATGAAGATTTTTTATTCCTGTAGCAGTGGCAATGAGCCAGGCTTTATCTGCCAGCGATGTCCCGTTCGAGAAGAAAACGATATTATAAACGTTTGATCCAGAGAGTATTTGAAGATTCGAAGGGTTTAATATTGAATCAACGGGCATATTTATCGCACCGGGCAAGGTATAAGACTTGTATTGCTCAGGATTTCGCACGTCAACTAATAACAGAAATCGGTCTTTTTGCATTAAAGCTTTAGCAACGTCGTCAACAGTCAGATAACGCTGGTGATAGTTAATTAAAATGGCTAAATCTTTATTTTTAACTTTTTCCAGATGCGGCTTAACATTAGGCAGAAAAGCTGCCCACAAGCCTAACAAAAACATTATAGAGAGTATGATAATACTAATTTTTTTCATAGCTAAAAGTTTTTAAAGACCTAAATCTTCAAGTTCTTCTTTAGATTTGTTTTTATTGACTTTTTTCTGCACCCAATCGGCGAAAATATACGAACCTATTGCAATAATTATCATAATGAAAATGAACAAACCTTCGCGAATACCCAACCAATCAGCTATATTTACTTGCCCCATGAAAGTTGAGTTTCTGAATTTTTCGAAAATAGGTTCATACGTAAAAGCATAGAAGTAAATGCCTATAAAAACTCCTACGACAAAGACAATACCATCGATTTTACCAGTAGAAGCAGCACAGAAGCCTGTTCCAGGGCAGAAACCGCCGATTAAGAAGCCCAAAGCCATCAGTAGACCGCCTGTAAGCGTAGGCAACCAGTAAGTATGAGGATAAAAGATTTGAGTCAAATCTATTATGCCGTAATGATGCATTATAAACAATCCGGCAGCTGCGGTGAGTGCCGCAGTAAAAAATACTTTTAAAACAGTCATATCATAACCATAAAATACTCCAGCTAATTTACGCGTATTTGTAAAGCCAGAAGCTTCTAATCCCCAACCAAATAACATTCCGATAAAAAATCCTATCAAAAGATTCGTTGGTTCGCTGATATGACCAAGAGGATATAGAGGACCCATAATTTTATTTTTTTAGTTTAAATCCAGAGTTTTCTGAAGAAATAAGCAAATAAATAACCACCACCAAAGACAGCAAGCAGTCCAATATAACCCGAAAGCGAGTTGACTGCCATACCGCTCATGATTAAGCCAGATGTACAACCGCGGCCTAATTGTGTGCCGACACCCCACAGAATACCACCTATAAGGGCAGCGATAAGACGTGTTTTATTCGTAATTTTAGGAGATTTACCGATTTCCCACTTTAAACGACCATAAACAGCAGCTGATAAAATAGCACCAGCAACAACTCCTAATAATTCAAAAACCAGCCAGGTATTGAGTGGGTGACCTGCTTTTACGATTGCTCCGCTGTAATGCGAATTCAAAGCATAAGTATGACTAATCGCATCAATGGAGGCTATTACAAACCGCTTATAAGCTCCACTAGAACCAAGTCCTTCGCCAGAAAAATAGTAAGCCGCGATAAGAGCGATACCAATTAAAAAGCCACCAAGATACGGATTGATGTATTTACGTCTTAGATTTTTTTCCATGGCTAAATAGTTTTAATGTAAAATAGTTGGAGACGGTAAAAACGATGAAATTTCACCTGCATAAACCATGATATAACGAAAAACTAAACCGCCGTATAGAATTAAAAATGCAGGCACAGCTACAGGTACATGAAAACCTTTAAGCTCTAATATTTCCAATATCCATGGCACAACTAAGCCCAACATAACGAAAAGCGCCCAGAAGATCGCAGTGAATTCACCACCAAAGAATAATTGAGCAGTTTTGACCTGAATTTCTGGACCTTGAGCAAGGTTGAAAAACAACTGAAAGATTAAGTACATTTCTAAAATTATCGTGTAAAAATCGATTTTAGTGAAAAGACGCCGTTCTATTTCATTATCAGTAATCCACATGATCGTCACTGTAGCTGTAGAAATACCTGAAGTCAGGAACAAAAGACCGAGAATTGGTGTATTCCAGAGTGGCCGTGCATTCATCGTTGATAACAGGATGCCGGTGTAAATACCCAGGATTATACTGAAAATCAAAGTGATAATTGCAAAAGCTTTCCTGTTTTTAGTAAACCAATCAACAATGACTTTAAAGATTCTAACCTTTTCGATTAAATTTTTTATCCAGATAAAAGCGTTAGCCCATTTTTTTCTGTTGTGCTGCTGGAAATATTCAATCATATCATCAATAAAGCTCAACGGCCAAAGCAACGAGAGGATAAAAACTATTGTCAATGTCCATGCACCCCAGTTCATAGGCGATTGCAAACGGAAATGAGTAAGTAATTGCCAGAAAAATGGTTTATGTCTCAAATCGCCAATTAAAAACAGCAGACCTAATGCTATAATTAAAGGCGGTACAATAGTTGCGATTTTGACAGTGACAGGGAATTCTTTGTCTTTACCCATCAAATAAAACAAAGTAGCAAAAATTAAAATACCTGCAGCTAAACCACCAATGAATAAGTATAAAGGAATACCAAAGCCCCAAACATTTACATGGGGATAAAGTATATTGATGTCTCTACCACTTACGATAAGATATTCTTTCATTGTGCAAATATTTTTTATTTAAGGAAAAACAGATTAGGATGCGTACCAGCATCGGGAGCAAGTGTATAGTATTCACGTTCTTTAAGCACCTTTGAAACAGGACTTTCTGGATCGTCAAGGTCACCAAAAATCAAGCAGTGTGTAGGACAAACTTCCACGCATGCAGGGTCTTGACCGTTTTTAACCCTATGATCGCAGAAAGTACATTTATCCACATAGCCATCTGGATGAAAATATCTGGCTTCATAAGGACATGCTTCTATACAAGCCCCACAACCAATACATTCTTCAGGTGTGACCTTAACTATACCACCTTCGACAATATGACTTGCCCCTGTAGGACAAACTCTGACACATGGCGGATCATCACAATGATGGCATCTACGTGATTCGAAATGAACTTTTAATGTATTGGGATAACTACCTTTTACAATTTCGACAATCCAGTCACGTGCGTAACCCAGAGGGACATTATTTTCTGTTTGACAGGCGACTACGCAATCGCCACATCCGACACACTTACGTGTGTCAACTGCCATTGCATATCTCATAGCTTAAAAGATTACGAATTAGCTTTTTGTGGTTTTGAAGTTAAAATTTTAACAAAATTACTACGCATACCGGTCGAGCCGGTTATAGGGTCTAAATTAACTTTAGTAATAAGCTCGTTGTCGAGCGCTCCACGGCCATAAGCACGATGCAAGAGCTTAGACTTTTGGCCAAATCCGTGAGGTAAATAAACACTGTCAGGCCTGATTCTTTCAGTGATACGGACTTTCACAGCAAATGAGCTAACTTTTCCGTCCTGGTTTTCTAACCAAACTTCCTGGCCGTTCTCTAAACCCATCAGTTTAGCGACTTTCGGATGTACCCACAGGTGATTTTCGCTTCTGAGTTCGTTGAGGTACGGGTTATTAATCGTGCGTCCGAAACTGTGCATAGGAACACGTCCGTAAATTAACCGTAGATAGCCAGCTGGTGGGTCTTCGTGTTTTTTATAAACCGGCATTGGGTCATAGCCCATTGCAGCCAGGTCAGTAGAATAAAGTTCGATTTTTCCTGTGTTTGTCGGGAATGGCCAATTTACGCCGTCAGGTATATATAAAGGAGTTTTGCGATCGAAATGCTTTACACCAACTTTTAGCATTTCTTCCAGAGAGGTACCAACCTGGCGTAATTGCCAATCTAAGACTTCTTCAATTGTCTTCCATGGGTAATATTTTTCTAACCCAAGACGGATACCTAATTCTCGCGCAATCCACCAACCTGGTTTTGTCTCATATTTAGGTTCGACAGCAGGAGCGCGCAATGCCAGATTAGGTGTTCTATGATGGTTATTGCGAATTAAGTCGTACCTTTCGAGGTAAGTCGCTTCAGGTAAAATTACGTCGGCATAACCCGTAATTTCAGTTGGTAATATATCGACGACAACAACCAGGTCCTGGTTTTGTAATGCCCTGATAGTTTTCTGTTGGTCAGGGATAGACTGAATTAAGTTGGTAGCAACTACAAACCAACCTTTGATTTTGTATGGTCCGTCATATTCAGGTAATGAGTGGTCAATAAGGACATTCGTAACACCAGCAATAGCGTATTTAAATTTATCAGTCGTAATTGTACGCCAGGACCAACGTGGTTCTGGGAATGGAGGATGAGGAAATTTAGGTAAATCAACTTTTTCAGGTAAGTAAAAACCTCCGCGTCTGCCCCATGACCCCAATAAAGCGTTGAGTATGGCAATAGCTCTTTCGCGTTGTGTGTCGTCGCCATACCAGGCTGTGTGTCTGCCGGGATGGATTATAACTGCAGGGGCAGCTTTAGCCATTTCATAAGCGGTCTTGCGAATTAGGTTAGGATCGAGTGTTGTAATGGTAGCTGCCCATTCCGGAGTAAAGTTTTTAACGTGGTCTTTAAGATAGTCGAATCCGTAAGTGTTTTTCTGAACATAGTCTTTGTCGTATAAGTCTTCGTAAATAATTACGTGCATCCAGGCTAAAAGCAAAGCGATATCAGTACCTGGTTTTATAGGAAGCCAGTATTTAGAATGAGCAGCAGCGGTCGAAAATCTCGGGTCAACAGTAATAATAGTAGCACCATGGTCAATGGCCGCGCTCATTTCTTGCACGTGGCCATTGTGCATATTTTCGCCGATATGGTTGCCAATCAGTACAAGGCATTTAGTGTTTCGAGTGTCTGTAGGTTCTGGAGATCCTAGTCCTTGACCAAAAGTAGCAATGAATCCAACTTCGCGGCTTACCAGGCATTGAGCAATAGCTGGCTCTGCGTAAGTTTGTGAACCGTAAGCTTCCCAGAGATATTCGAAATGAGGTCCTGTAGTTCCGTGCATAAACAGTGCCATTGCTTCGCGGCCGTACTTAGCTTCAATCTGTTTCATTTTATCCACTATGTAGTCGAAAGCTTCGTCCCAGGTAGCTTCTTTGAATTTTTGACTGCCTGGCTTACCGACACGTATTAACGGCCGTTTTAACCTGTCTGTGTCGTAATATGCACCTAAACCGCCTGTGCCGCGTGGACATAACCTGCCGTTGCTATGTGGGTCCAGGTGGTTACCTGTAAGTTTTACGATATTACCTTTTTTGTCCTTCCAAGCCCATCCAGCACATTTCCAGAAACAAATATCGCAGACTGTTGGCGATTTAGTGAGTTCGCTTTCTAAAGGCGGTGTATGGTCCTTTTGTAAAAAAGGCGGTATGAAGTTAAATACTGGCTTAGATATGGCAGCGCCAATTAAACCAGCAGATGTAATTTTTATAAAATCACGGCGGGTAATTTCTTTCATCAAATCGAGTTTTAACTTTTTTCAAAGTTAATTATATTTTTCTTTAATTTTTGACCGCCGGTTATGTTTTTTTGAATAGGCTTTGTGATATTTTAAAAAAATGTAAATTTCTGTAATAAATCAATGAAATTTGTTTTTAGAATCATTTAAAATAGACTTTTGATTTTAATCAATAGATTAGCTGATAGTAGAAAGTTTAATCAATAAGGCAGGTTGTTTAATTGTTATTTTTTTACCATCGATGTCGATTAAACCTTCTTTTTTGAGTTCGCTCAATATTCTAACAGCATTTTCAGTTGAAATTGAGCATAATTCAGCAAGCTCTTTACGAGTTATAGGGAGGGTGAAAGTTTTGCTTTTATAAATTTCTTCAGAAAAATATAACAATGTTTCTATAAGTCGGCCGCGTGCAGACTTTTCGCTCAAAGACAGTAGTTTTTCGAAAATAGTATTTGTGCAGCTGCTGATGTTTTTGGTTATTTCCATTAAAAATTTTTGATTTTTTTGAGCTTGTTCATAGAAAACTTCTTTGGGAATCATGCAAATCTTTGAGTTTTCAATGGCTGCAACAGAAAAATTATAAGTGTTCGTATCAGAAAAGAGCGAATGAATGCCAATAAAATTGCTTTCCGGAATCAGTTTTATTATAATGTTGCGGTTTTGACCTTCAACATAGAGCTTTACCAGACCTTTGGAAACATATAAAGAATGGGAGGCAATAGTGCCTTGCTTTGCAATAATTTCGCCTTTTTTGAAGTTTATAATCAGACAGTTGCGTTGAAGTGTGAGTAATTCTTCAGCTGATAAATGTGAGAATGCTTTTGATTTATAAGGGCAATTCTTACAATCTTTGGGTCTTGAAAATCGTGACATTTTTGTATTATTTTGTGTTCATGTACAAAAATATTTTTTTTGATTTTAATCAACAAAATTTGTCAACAAAAAATGATAAATTTTTTATGGCATATAAGTTAGCAAT
>WFZV01000163.1 GCA_015489395.1 Bacteroidales bacterium | reverse complement strand
GCATCAAGGAAGCTATCCAAAAGCTGTGAATCGTAAGGTTCTGTACGTTGTTTTGTTTTCATAGTTTTTTGTGGTTAAATTCAATTATTTAAATGTATATCTTAATCAAACCTTCAAACAATAAAAACTTAAATTTTTGCCAAATAGCACACCCTAAGGCTCATTTATTTTGGATAAATCCTATAAACTATTGTTCCATCGACTCCTCCAGTTGCCAAATATCTGCCATCTGCAGAAAAACTTACTGACCAGACTGCATCGCTATGGTCATTAAGCGTTTTTATTAGCTGAAAACTGCCACCACTGACTCGATAAATCTTAACTGTTCTATCCCGAGACCCAGTTGCCAAATATCTACCATCGGATGAAAAACTTACTGTATTAACTTTATCGTTATGGTCATAGAGCGTTTTTATTAGATGAAATCTGCCAGCGCTCACTCGATAAATATTGACTGTATTATCATCTGACCCTGTTGCCAGATATCTGCCATTGGATGAAAAACTTACTGAATTGACACCCCCTCTATGGTCATTAAGTGATTTTATTAGCTGAAAACTGCCAGCGTTAACTCGATAAATATTGACTGTAGTATCCCAAGAACCAGTAGCCAAATATCTCCCATCTGCTGAAAAACTTACTGACATAACATAATTGCTATGGTCAGAGAGCGTTTTTATTAGATGAAAACTGCCAGAGCTGACTCGATAAATATTGACTGTGTTATCCCCTGACCCTGTTGCCAAATATCTCCCATCGGGTGAAAAACTTACTGAAATGACATCCCAGCTATGGTCTTTAAGCGTTTTTATTAGATGAAAACTGCCAGCGCTAACACGATAAATATTGACAGTGTTATCATCTGACCCTGTTGCCAAATATCTGCCATCGGATGAAAAACTTACTGAATTGACATACCAGCTATGGTCAGAGAGCGATTTTATTAACTGAAAACTGCCACCCCTGATACGATAAATTTTGACTGTAGTATCAACAGACCCAGTTGCCAAATATCTGCCATCTGCGGAAAAACTTACTGAAATGACTCCATAAAAGTCATTAAGCGATTTTATTAGATGAAAACTATCACCCCTGACACGATAAATTTTGACTGTGTTATCCCATGCCCCAGCTGCCAAATATCTGCCATCTGAGGAAAAACTTACTGAAGTGACAAAATCGCTATGGTCATTAAGCGATTTTATTAGATGAAATCTGCCACCCTGGACACGATAAATTTTGACTGTGCTATCCTCTGATCCAGTTGCCAAATATCTGCCATCTGCGGAAAAACTTACTGAAAAGACAACCTCTCTATGGTCAGAGAGCGTTTTTATTAGATGAAATCTGCCAGCGCTCACACGATAAATCTTGACTGTGTTATCATCTGACCCTGTTGCCAAATATCTGCCATCGGATGAAAAACTTACTGAATTGACATCCCCGCTATGGTCTTTAAGCGATTTTATTAGCTGAAAACTGCCATCACTGACACGATAAATCTTAACTGTGCTATCCCGAGACCCTGTTGCCAAATATCTGCCATCTGTCGAAAAACTTACTGAATTGACAAAATCGATATGGTCAGAGAGCGTTTTTATTAGATGAAAACTGCCATCGTTGACACGATAAATATTGACTGTGTTATCATCTGACCCTGTTGCCAGATATCTGCCATCGGATGAAAAACTTACTGAATTGACATTCCAGCTATGGTCAGAGAGCGTTTTTATTAGATGAAAACTGCCATCGTTGACACGATAAATATTGACTGTGTTATCATCTGACCCTGTTGCCAAATATCTGCCATCGGGTGAAAAAGCAATTGCATTAACATAACCTTTATGGTCGCTAACTACTTTTAATAACCCTGGACTTCCATTATTAAACTCGTAAACTTTTACATTATAACCAGCAGTAACCATATACTTTCCCTCAGGCGAGAAAGTAACGTCTGTTGTAGCCGAACGCAGGTCAGCGGCTATCACAAAGCGTGGGTTTTGCTGCGCCCACGCAAAGACTACTAACATTATTAGAGTAATGAGTAATACTAAACGCTTCATAGAAAAATTATTTTATCAATAAGTTTAAAAACTACTTAATTTTATAAACAATAACACCATCGACTCCTCCAGTAGCCAAATATCTCCCATCTGCTGAAAAACTTACTGACATAACATAATTGCTATGATCAGAGAGCGTTTTTATTAGATGAAATCTGCCAGCGTTGACACGATAAATCTTGACTGTGTTATCCCAAGAACCAGTTGCCAAATATCTCCCATCTGCTGAAAAACTTACTGACATAACATAATTGCTATGGTCAGAGAGCGTTTTTATTAGATGAAATCTGCCAGCGCTCACTCGATAAATATTGACGGTGTTATAATCTGACCCTGTTGCCAGGTACCTGCCATTGGATGAAAAACTTACTGAATTGACATCCCCGCTATGGTCAGAGAGCGTTTTTATTAGATGAAAACTGCCATCACTGACACGATAAATCTTAACTGTATTATCTTCTGCCCCAGTTGCCAAATATCTGCCATCTGACGAAAAACTTACTGAAGTAACTATATCACTATGGTCAGAGAGCGTTTTTATTAAATGAAAATTGCCAGAGCTGACTCGATAAATCTTCACTGTGTTATCCCAAGACCCTGTTGCTAAATATCTACCATCAGGTGAAAAACTTACTGAAGTAACTATATCGCTATGGTCAGAGAGCGTTTTTATTAGATAAAATCTGCCAGCGCTCACTCGATAAATTTTGACTGTGTTATCCCCTGACCCAGTTGCCAAATATCTACCATCTGACGAAAAACTTACTGAAGTAACTATGTCACTATGGTCAGAGAGCGTTTTTATCAAATAAAATTTGCTACCCCTGACACGATAAATCTTAACTGTGTTATCATTTGACCCTGTAGCCAAATATCTGCCATCGGATGAAAAACTTACTGAAGCGACAAAATCGCTATGGTCAGAGAGCGTTTTTATTAGATGAAATCTGCCAGCGCTCACTCGATAAATCTTAACTGTGTTATCATTTGACCCTGTTGCCAAATATCTGCCATCTGACGAAAAACTTACTGAAGTGACTATATCGCTATGGTCAGAGAGCGTATTTATTAGCTGAAAACTGCCAGCGTTGACACGATAAATCTTAACTGTATTATCTTCTGACCCTGTTGCCAAATATCTGCCATCTGACGAAAAACTTACTGAAGTGAGTATATCGCTATGGTCAGAGAGCGTTTTTATTAGATGAAAACTGCCATCGTTGACACGATAAATATTGACCGTGTTATCATCTGACCCTGTTGCCAAATATCCATCTGACGAAAAACTTACTGAAGTGACTATATCACTATGGTCTTTAAGCGATTTTATTAGATGAAAATTGCCAGAGCTGACTTGATAAATCTTCACTGTGTTATCCCAAGACCCTGTTGCTAAATATCTACCATCAGGTGAAAAACTTACTGAAGTAACTATATCGCTATGGTCTTTAAGCGATTTTATTAGCTGAAAACTGTCATCGCTGACACGATAAATCTTAACTGTAGTATCAGCAGACCCAGTTGCCAAATATCTGCCATCTGACGAAAAACTTACTGAAGTGACTATATCACTATGGTCTTTAAGCGATTTTATTAACTGAAAACTGCCAGAGCTGACACGATAAATATTGACTGTGTTATCATCTGACCCTGTTGCCAAATATCTATCATCAGGTGAAAAAGCAATTGTTATTACATAACCTTTATCGTCTTTTAAAGTCGCTATCAACTTAGGATTTTCATTATTAAATTCATAAATTTTTACAACATCTCCAGCAGTAACCATATACTTCCCGTCAGGCGAGAAAGCTACACAACGTGTTGCTGGTCTCAGGTCAGCGGCTATCTCAAAGCGTGGATTCTGACCATATACTGCTATCAGGCTAACATAGAGAAATACGTATATAGCAGAAATTATCCGTCGCATTGTAAAAGCGAATGAAATTTTGGTATAAACTTATAAAAATTTCTAAAATTTTTGTAATACAAAAATCAAAATTTTTCACCCTTATACCACTCCGCATATTTCAGATAATTCTCTGCATATCTAACTGTCTCCTTTAGGGCTTGTTCTGGCGGAAGGCATTTGACTTTTTTAGCAGGGACACCTGCATAAATGCAATATGACTCAACTTCAGTGCCTGGCAATACAACAGCACCAGCAGCAATGATCGCACCAGTATGAACCACAGCATTATCCATTACTACAGCCCCCATACCCACCAAAACCTTATCTTCCAGCGTACAAGCGTGTATCACAGCATTATGTCCAACTGTTACGTAATCTCCAATAACTGTCGGATATTTCTGGTAAGTTGCGTGTATCACAGTGCCATCCTGAATATTCGTGTATTTGCCAATCCTGATATAATTCACATCGCCACGGATCACCACGTTAAACCAGATGCTTGAATACTCCTGAATTTCAACATCGCCAATAATCACAGCATTATCAGCCAGATAGACAGTTTCATCAATCTTCGGCACCTTGCCATTGACTTCTTTAATTATTGCCATTGTTGAATTATTTATGGTCGTGACGTCCGTATTGGCTATAATTTAACACACTACTGCGGTAAAAACTATAAACTTCGTCAGCAATTTCCTGTAAAAACATCTGTGTTCGCGGATAAATAAACAAATACGTAATAATCAAAGGAACGATTATTCCTAAAAGCAAGAAAAACAGCACATAAACAGAATAAATTTTAAAGCTGGTAAAGCCACCTTTGATAATTACACGGTTTTTGGCCAGGGTAATGTAGGCAGCAATGTATTTATTCCGAATGATTTTCAACTTGTTTTTTCCAATAATAGCGAACTGGTATTTAGGAAATTGCTCTTTAAGGTAAGCAACTAATTCATTAAAGTTTATCGAATTTTTCTGGATTTTTATGACCATGATAAGAAGTTTATGTTTGTACAAATATAATGTTTTCAGCGATTAAATAAATTGTTTTTAACCGAAAATCTTAGCCTCTGCAGATTTTGCAAGATTTAACACAATAATTTTCTGAAAAGCAATAGAATTTTATTAATTAGGGTCTGCGAAAAATGAGAAAAATCATACGATATGAACGTAAAGGTCCAGAACTTTTCCAAAAGATATGGTAATTTTTTAGCAGTAGATAATATCAGTTTTGAAGCGCGTCATGGAGAGATTTTAGGCTTTTTAGGACCAAATGGCGCTGGCAAAACAACCACCATGAAGGCCATTACAACGTACATTGCACCAAGTGACGGTAAAATTTTTATTGGAGACATCGATGTAGAGCAAGCGCCTGAAGAAGCAAGGCGCCATATAGGTTACCTGCCAGAAAATAATCCTTTGTATTACGACATGTTTATCACTGATTTTCTGGAGTATATGGCAAAACTTTCAGACGTTCCCAGGGACAAAATTAACCAGAGAATCGAGCAAATGATTGATGTTTGCGGCCTTGGTCCAGAACGTTACAAACGTATTGGTGAGCTATCCAAAGGTTACCAGCAGCGCGTTGGTCTGGCACAAGCTTTAATCCACGACCCAGAAATACTTATTTTAGACGAACCCACCACAGGTCTTGACCCCAACCAGATTATTGAAATTCGCCAGTTAATCAAGCAAATCGGAAAAGAAAAAACAGTTATCCTCAGCTCGCACATCTTAGCAGAAGTCGAAGCTACTTGCGACCGTGTTGTGATAATTAACCACGGCAAAATCGTTGCTGACGGAACAGCTACAGATTTACGCACTTTACTGACCGAAGGCGAAGTTTACCGGATTCGTATTGCAAACCGCACCTATGAAGAAGTCAAAGATTTACTGCCTAATATACCAGAATTACTTGATTTTGAAGTCATTGACTCATCGAAAAACATTATTCGCGTCAAAGGCACGAAAAACAGTAATTTCGGCGAAAAATTGTTCAAATTCGCTGTCGAAAATAACCTGATACTTACTGAAATGTCGCCTGTTGAAGCAAAATTAGAAGATATCTTCCGTCAACTTACAAACAATTAAACCAAAACCAAAAACCTTTGACCATGAGAAAAGTACATTATATAGCCCTGAAAGAATTTAACTCGTATTTAGATAGCGTCAGCGGGTATATTGTATTGATTTTGTTTTTAGGGCTAAGTGGATTTTTCACCTGGCTGGGCAAATACAATATTTTTTACTTAGGTCAGGCTGATTTACAGGGATTTTTCACTGTAGCATTCTGGACATTGTTTTTCTTTGTACCCGCTATAACAATGCGTGCTTTTGCCGAAGAACAAAACATTGGTACAATTGAGCTATTGTTGACTCATCCAGTGACTTTCTGGCAAACAGTTTTGGGTAAAGCTTTAGGCGATTTTTATCTTATTGTGTTGACTCTGCTTTTTACGTTGCCATTTTACATAACAGTGGCGCTCATAGGAAAAATCGATAATGGAGCGGTTATAAGTGGATATTTAGGACTTTTGTTGCTCAGCGCAGCATACATCAGTATTGGCATATTTTCAAGTACATTGAGTAAAAATCAAATTGTTGCGTTTTTGATAGCGCTGGGTATAGGGATATTTTTCCAGTTAATTTTTGGATTAATTTCTGATGTTTTAAACGGCTGGCTGTCGTCGTTTTTTGATTTTCTCAGTTTTAAGTCGCATTACGACACAATTTCGCGTGGTGTTATTGACACAAAAGACTTAATTTACTTTTTCTCAGTTATTTATTTCTTTTTGTACGCTTCTGTAGCTGTTTTGTTTGTAAGAAAATATCGATAATTAAAACTTAAAATCCTTTGAAAGATGAAACAAAAAGTATCCGCAATATACTTAAGCTTAGTGTTAATTTTAGCGATTTTAATCGTGTTAAATATACTGTTTACGCGGCACTTTACACGTTTTGATTTTACCAAAGACCATGAATACACATTGAGCAAAGCCACAAAGACGATTTTAACAAATTTAGATGCACCTGTAACAATAATTGTTTATTTCTCGAAAAAAGTTCCTGCCAATTTAGCTATTGTGCGCAGACAGCTAATTTCTACTTTAGAAGATTTCAAAGCTTATTCGCACGGAAAAATTATTTTTAAAGTTTTAGACCCAAATAAAAGCCAGGAGATTGAAAATCAAGCAATGAGAGACGGCATTGCACCTGTTCTCGTTGAAGTACGAGAAAAAGACCAGGCAAAGCAGCAAAAAGCATACATGGGCATTGTTGTTAAGTATAAAGATAAAAAAGACGTTATCCAGTACATTGCACCTAATTCTTCGCTGGAATATCTTTTGGCTAAATCGATAAAAAAAGTTACAACAGCCAAAAAGCCAGTAATTGGCATTTTACAGGGCTTTGACACACCGCCAGACCCCAGGATACAAGCTTTTATCGACGAATTGTCATCGCTTTACGATGTTCAACCTCTTATTTTCGACTCAACAAAATACAATTTAGACAAATACAAAGTCATTGCAATAATTTCGCCTCATCAGAAGCTGCCTAAAAAACTCTTTGCAGATTTAGACAAATACTTAGCAAGTGGCGGACGTCTGTTTATTGCTGACGATGAGGTAGTTGGACACCTCAATTCCAATCCGCCTATAGGCAACTCAAACCCTACAGGTATTCAAAAATGGCTTAAAAAGTATGGAATAAATATTCGCCAAAGCTTTATTATTGACAACCGCTGTGCAAATATCCAGATTCAGCAGCCTAATTTTCCTTTGCCTATTTCAGTGCCATTTCCATATTTTCCGATTATTTCGAACTTTGCTAAACACCCGATAACCAAAGGCCTGGAAGCAGTAATCATGAGTTTTGCCAGTCCAATAGAATTTAAAGATACAAATGGCATAAAATTTAAACCTTTAGCTTACACAAGCGAATTAACCGGGCTTGAAAGCCCGCCTGTATTTTTCGCTACGTTTAAAAAATGGTCTAAAGCTGACTTCCCGTACCATAACCTTATCGTGGGACTGCTGGCTGAAAGTAAAAACTGGAAAATGATTGTATTTGGCGATGGAGATTTTGTCCAATTACCCCGCGGCCGGCGTTTTCAACAATCTGATAATATCTCTTTAGCCGCAAATTCTATCGATTATTTAGCTGACGATATGGGACTTATGTCATTACGTACAAAAGGCATTTCGTACAAACCGCTTAAACAGCTAAACGACAGTACTAAAGCCTTTATAAAGTACACCAATTTCCTGCTCCCGATAGTTTTAGTCATTCTCTTAGGCTTGTTTAAAGCTCATTTAAACTCTAAAAAACGCAAGAAACTTAAAACTAACTAACCATGCTGGACAAAAGGAATAAAACCCTGCTCATAATTTTGGCCGTTCTGTTAATCATTTTAGCCATCGACCAAATAACGTACAAACATACGATAAATAAAGAATTCAAAGACAAACTGCTGACATTAGACAGCGCAAAAGTCGCACAAATACTCATTTACCCCAAAACACAGACAAACAACAAAATACAACTCATCAAACAAAACGACCACTGGTTCATCGTCGATTCTACCGGCAAGCATCCGGCAGATATGGATAAATTAAACGAAATCTTTGGTCTGCTTTTAGACCTTAGACCTACGCAAGTACTTGGAAATGACAAAAAAGCCTGGGCTGAATACGGAGTTACCGACACATCAGCAACACACATTGTGCTGAAAGACCGCAAAAACAAAGAAATTGCTCATTTGTACATCGGCGAAATCAAACCCAATGAACAACGCTACCACACTTCACCGCAAGTGGCAACCTACGTGCGCGTCAAAGGCGACAAAAACGTTTACCTGATACCGCATTTACTTGCAACTACATTCGTGCTTGTTCCGCAAATGTACTACAACAACAACCTTACGCCGACAATTCCACCGAGAGTCAAAAAAATCGAATTTTCAACCCCTGATACAAACTTCACCATCTCGAACAAAAACGATAGATGGTACATCAACGGTAAAAAAGCCGATAGCCTGAACTGCGAACGATACGTACGGCTTCTGGAAAAATTAGAAAGTCAGAATTTCGCAAATCCCGACTCTGCTAAGCAGTATAAACCTTATGCACAGCTCAAAATCCATTACGTTGACAACAGCCAAATCACAATTAATGCCCTGGGCGACACAACAGCGCGATACATCTGGTCGTCATACAACCCGCAAATGTACTTCAAAGCTGATATTCTTTACAACCGCATTTTCAAACCAATCGATTTCTTCGTACAAAAGCCCAAAAAACAGTAACCCAACGCACAATCTCATTGTACGTTCATCATAGGCTGGACGAAATTTGATGAATTGTCGCAGAAAAAAAGCCAATGCTCTTTAAGCATTAGATGGCAATGAGCAAAAAGCAAGGCGGCCGGGAGCCAGTCGAAAAGCTCCCGGCCGCCATTTTTCGATCATCCCAAATCCAGCATCAAACCCAGGATAAACGTACCAAAATCCAGTGCGTTTTACTCAGGTTTGACGACTAAAAACTTAAGGCTTCGCTTAGTGCCGTCCTGTTTTTTGATATAAACCGTATAAACGCCATTTGTAAAGCGGCTATCTGCCACATTTATCCTTGCCACATACCCATCTGACGTAAAATGCTCAATGACAGAACCTTTGCTGTCAACCACAACGATTGTTGCACCTTCAACATCTTCGATATAGACAACGTCGGACGATGGATTTGGATAAGCTTTATCAGTGTTATTTATCACAGCAATGTCCATCGACGAAGTAGGTCCTTCGCCGCATCCATTGCTTGGCGTAACTTTTATAACTTTATCGCCTAAAGTACCGCCAACTTTAACGCTTATTGCATTTGTATCTGACTGTCCGTTAAATGTCCAGCCATCTGGCAAAGTCCAGTTATAATGCACATCTGCAGCAGGAACGCTGTACGATACTTGCGAATTAAGAACCGGATATTTTTCGCCTTGAATATCGCCTAAATCTCCGGGCAATTGCGCATCAACCTTGTATTTAAGCGTATCGACAATCAAGTCACCATTGCCGGTTGTAATTGTCCGTACGATATTTTTTACACCAGCAGAAGAATAAGTAACCTGGTGTGGACCAGGACCTTGAGCTGTCTGCGGTGTAGCATCCTGGCCAAAATTCCATTCAATTTGACTAACGTCGCCGATTGAATTATCCTGAAATACAACCTGTCCGTTTATACATCCGCGGTCTTGACTCATCGAAACGTCAGGGATAACAGTATGATTTATTCCATATCGCCACATATTGCCAGAAACAGAAATAATCCGCGAACCTAAGAGCCAAACACCTGGCGCAGGTATATCAATTGCAGTGAAAGGAAACAGCTGGTAATACTCTGGTAAATCTTGCCAGTTCTGGCCATCGCTCGAAACAGTAATGCCATAGCCGATGCTAACAAAATTATTTGTAGCAGGATCAATTGCAATGCCCTGGTTGCCTAAATGGCCGTTTGGTGTAAATTGCGTCCATGTCTGGCCTCCGTCGCTGGTCTTGAAATAATAAACGTGTAAAGTTGTGTCTGTTGCTGTGTTTTGATAATAATTTTCGACTAAAACACCTACGCCATCGTCACGGACAGCTCCCTTTATAGCGACAAAATCAGGCCTTGCATCATTATCGCCCATGTCTTGAGTGGTAACTAAATTCTGTACTGTCCATGTATGGCCATAATCTGACGACATAAATACACGGCCTTTTGTAGTGAAAAACCAAATTTTACTCGAATTTCCAAAATAATAGCCAACTGTACCATATTCATCATTCCAGGCATCAGGTATATTTGTACCATCAACACGAGTCCAGGTCTTTCCTCCGTCATCAGTAACATAAATCTCAAAATCACCATTTACAGGGTCGCCCTGAACTATGCCTTGTCTGCTGTTAAAGAAATGTACAACATTGAAAAAGCTCGAACTTGAAGCACCTGAAAGAACTGATTGCCAGGATTTTCCACCATCATACGAAACCAAAAGCTGTGTGCGCTTTCCTGTGGTTGAAAAAACTGGTACAAAAACAGTATCCTCGTTTACCGGTTCGACCATGGATGCCTGATAGCCAGCGAAATCACTTCCTAATGAAACCCGTTGCCAGTTGCCACCGCTATTTATCGATTTAATCAAAGTATTTGCATCTCCTCCAACAGCATAAGCCACTTTGTCATCAGCTCCTTTGATAAAACTAATATCTGTAAATTCGTTAATGCCCTGGGTTGTAGTAACATAAAACTGCGGCGCTGAGCTTGGCGGATGAATATTTATAACAACTCTGTGTCCATAATTAAAAGCATAACCCTGCACGCTCAAATCATCAATCGAATAAAAACCATTTCCATTATCTGGGCCACTGCCCCAACCCCAGTTAAAATGGAATTTATCAGTTGCAGCGTCATAACCATCACAAACAAAAGCATGACCGCCAAAATTGCGGTCATAACCTGCATAAACCAAAGGACGTCCCAGATTAATCTGGTTAATCAGAGTGTCTTTCCAGGCTTGCTCACCGCCGTAATTCTGTTCGATATAACTGCGGCTATAAAACATAATATCCTGCGAATAACCAAAATAATTAGCCAGAGCATAAGTCAGACTGTAAATATAAGAGCCTGAGCCTTTTTGATCATAATACATATCAACAGCAACGCCTACGTGAAAGCTCAACAAAGCTACATCGTAGCTACTTGCTTGCAAAGGCATATTATCCCAGTGATAGTAAGTTGTATCGAAATTTGCGTGAATCAACCCGAATTTAGGGTGATAATACGAATGCCAGCCATAGCCATGTTCAGGATATTCCCAATATCTCATGATTTGTGCTGCAGCTGTAGCCACACATCCAACAGGTGTTTGGTCTGGGCAGAAGTAATTGTATGGATAAGTGTCGTCGCCGCCCATCTGGTTCCAGGTAGATTGTACCAGGTATGTCGGGTCTTTGTAATTAGGAATTTTGTATTGCCCGCTAAGCAGCTTTTGCCACTGCAAAGCAATTTTGGGCCGTTGAACTTCCTTAGCTGCCTGGAGAATTTGTTGTGAATAACCCTCAAGCCACCATTTCAAAGATTTGTTCGATGTGGGCAGCTTGATTGAATTATCGTAAGAAAAAGCTAAAATCGGTTCAACATTGTCGTCGGCTGCTACAATGACAAAATTGTTTTTTCCTGCAAAAACATACATCGTAACCTGTCCCTGAAACTTAAAGTCATACTCATTGTTGAAACTTACCTGCGAAGGATTTTTGTGTAAAACGACAGACATAAAATTTTTCGCAACTTTCAGGGCTGTTGCTTTATCTACAGGATTTGCTGTAGCAAACAAAAAGCTTGCTACTACGATAAAAAGTAATAGAATTTTTTTCATAATGTATGATTTAGGGTTTTTGACAAAATTAAGCTTTTGAAGCTGTATGCCAAATTAACAATTTAAACTTAAAATTTGCTAAAAAATTTACAAGGATTTGAGCAAATCCAAAAAATATTTTGGAGCAAAGGTGGGTTTGCGTGTTTTTGCACTGGTTACTACAAGCAAAGTATAACCTTTGTTAATCAATTGGTCTTGAGAGTTATAAACGTGATATTCGAATTCAAATTTAACTTTCGAGTATTTTAAGTAAACTTTAATGGTGAGAAGTTCGTCGTAATATGCTGGTTTGTAATATTCTATATTCATTTTTGCAATTGGCAGCAAATAACCGTCGTCCTCCAGTTGTTTATAGCTCATTCCAAGACGACGCAGTACTTCAGTCCTTGCTACTTCGTAATAAGTTGGATAATTACCATAATAAACATAGCCCATACGGTCGGTTTCGGCATATCGAACCCGAATTTTTACTTCCCCAACGTATTTCATCATGGTTTATTGAGTTTGCTCTAAAGTATCTTGTTGTTGAGTAACCTGGTAATCAGATGGTAAAAAGCCGACCACAATTCCCAGACAACCTCTAACCCTATCTTTACGGCGTTTGGCTTTGCGTTCGATTTTAACTGTTATTTCGACATTCATACTGTGGTCAGGTGTAAATTCAAAATAATTCGTACCGAGACACGGAATAATGTTGCCCATGTAATCGCGAAAAGCACAGTCCAGATGTTTTTTATGTCGCGGCAGGTAATTTTGAAACAGCACAAGTCCGTTTTGTTCCTTGATTGTAATGTATTTCTGCCAGATATCCATGCCCATGACCATAATTTTATATCTATGTCCGGCTAAAAATGTTCTGTGCAAAGTAACTTTATCTCCTTCGTAAACTATTGGAGCAAAGAAGTTTCCATCAATAACATAAGGCTGCAGCTGCGACGGTGCAATAGCTTTTATGTATTCTCGACATTGGGAAAAGGATAATATGCTAAAAATCAGCGAGATAAATATTGTAAAAGTTAATCGTCGTATCATCAAGTTTAGTTTTATTAATTATTTAGTGCAAATTAATATATTTCTGTCGTAAGTTAGATACTGTTTTGCTTAAATCTGTAAAATCTTCCTGAGTAAAAACGTATTTAACTTTAGTGGCAACAATCGTAGTATCAGCAATTTTATCGTAAATTTTAATGGTGTAAGTTTGTCTCATTCTGCTTAAAATTTTATTTATTTTTCGTAATTGTCGCAAATATTTTCGTTTGTCTTTTAATGTCGATGTCTGGATTAAATTTTGCAAGTTACTGATAATCAATTTTTGATCTGCTATTAACGTGTAAATTTGACTATAATTAGAACTATCGAACGGTGTATTTTTGATTAACGATAAAGTTAGGTACATTGTTTCTACCCAACCGCCTAAAATTATTAAAGTAGCTTCATCCTGGCGGTTTGCATCCTGTAAATAAGCGTTCGTTTTAAACAATACATCAGAAAAAAGTCCTTCCAATTGCCCGGGATTGTCTAAATTTTCTTTAATTTCTGTAATCAACGAATCGCCTATGGCATTCAACAAATCTAACCTTTGAGCCAGGTTGTTTATAACTTTGTAATATGGTTCGATAAGAGGCTTTTGCTTAAAAAGTACTAAATAGCTAAAATCTGCAGAATAAATGCCTAAATTTATTGCCTGTGCAGTAACAGTTTCATAATTTTGAGCGTTATTGAGCGAATTTAAAAGCTTTGTATTCAGCTTAAAATCATATCGTTGAACCAAATCTGCTATTTCGACAGGTGACGGTAAGCTGTAGTATATTGTTCGAAGACTTTGTTCGTAATTCTGTTGCTCTGAACTATTCGCCTTAACCTGCCTTGACTTATTTTGGCACGAAAAAACTAAAATTAATGCTGTGAATAAAACTACTAAGG
>WFZV01000162.1 GCA_015489395.1 Bacteroidales bacterium | reverse complement strand
GCGTGTAAGTGTGCTGGTTTATGCTCGAATTTATTGGCAATAAATTTAGCTCTAACAATTTCGTTCTTAAATCTAAACCCAAACCTTACTAAATTTTCATTAATCCAAATCTCCTCTACATTTATTTTTTTAACTTTGCCACGTATATGAACTGTTAATACAAAGTTTTTGTTTTGTTGTTTCATTTTCAATTTCTTTGTTTGCTCTAAAAAAGAAAAATTTTTCAAAATTTAATCATATAAACAATGAAGACCAATTATCATACCCACACTAACTACAGCGACGGCGTAACAGCTGTCGAAGAAATGGTCAATTGCGCAATTGGCAACGACTACGACATAATCGGCATATCAGACCATTCGCCGGTATTTTTTCCTTCCGCCTGGAATATGAAATACGAAAAATTACAAAATTACCTTAGCGACTTAGAACAAGCTAAAGCAAGTACCCAGGGCAAAATCACAGTGCTTAAAGGCATGGAAGTGGACTTTTTCCCTAACCTGAACAATATCGAATATTTTAAAAGCTTTGGGCTGGATTACACCATAGGCAGCGTACACTATTTGACGCAATTTCCAAATGGCAAAGCTTTTAACGTTGATAAATCAAAAGATGAATTCGTCCAGGGCCTTGAACAAATTTTCAACGGCGACATAAAAAAACTTGCCACAACTTATTACAATTTCGTCATTGAAATGGTCAAAAACGACCCTCCAGACATTATCGCTCACCTTACACTTATCGAAAAATTTAATAAATCACTCAAAGTCATTGATACCGAAGCACAATGGTACAGACAACTTGTCTTTGACACACTCGAAGTAATTAGCCAATCCGACTGTATCCTGGAAATTAATGCGAGAAGCTGGTACAAAGGCCTATTAGACGAATTTGTACCGCCTCTATGGGCTGTTAAATATGCCCATGATTTAAACATTCCAATAACCATCAACGGCGACATTCACCAGCCTCAGGAATATGGCATGTTCTGGGAAGATGCTATAAATTTTGTTAAAGCTGCTAATTATAGCCAGCTCACTATTATTTTAGACAGGCAAAATCGACAAACAGTTAAAATCTAAAACAATGGCTGAAAAATTTTACTACAAATGCTCGACATGCGGCGAAGAATACCACACTGACCAAATCATGTACCTTTGCCCTAAATGCGAACAACATAACGACCCTGAGCTGCCACCGCGCGGCGTGCTGTTTACGCTTTACCATTACGACAAAATAACCAGTAACTTCGACGAACTGAAAAAAAACGAATATTTAGACCTTCTACCAATTAAATCTCTCGAAAGCCTACCAAACCTTCGTATCGGCAAAACACCTCTGTACCTAATCGAACAACTTGAAGGTCAAAGACTCGACTTTGAACTTTACATAAAAGACGACTCGCAAAATCCTACTTTTTCGTTCAAAGACAGGGCATCGGCTATAGTCTCGGCTTTTGCTAAAGAACATGGCATCGACACAATCGCTGCAGCCTCCACAGGTAACGCTGGCAGCTCACTGGCTGGCATCGCTGCCGCACAGCACCAAAAGGCGATTATTTTTGTCCCTGCATCTGCACCTCTGGCTAAACTCACCCAAATTCGCATGTACGGCGCACAGTTAGTTGCGATTGACGGCAATTACGACAAAGCTTTTGACATTAGCATAGAACAAAGCAAAAAAAACGGCTGGTACAACCGCAACACTGCATATAATCCTCTTACTATCGAAGGGAAAAAAACTGTGGCTTTTGAACTTTTCGACCAATTACGTTTCGTCCCTGACCGTATATTCGTACCTGTCGGCGATGGCGTTATTATTTCGGGCGTTTACAAAGGCTATGAAGACTTACTAAAATTAGGTATTATCGACCACATGCCAACAATCGTTGCAGTCCAGGCAAAAGGCAGTAGCAACTTGATTAACAACGTATTCCAGGAAATTTTCGACTATGAGCCAAGCCACACAATTGCTGACTCTATTTCTGTGGATATCCCGCGAAATTTTTACATGGCAAAACATTTTATCCAGACCTATCATGGCGAAATTTGCCAGGTAACCGACGAACAAATCCTTAAAGCCTCGAAAATCCTTGCGCAAAACACTGGTATTTTTGCAGAACCTGCAGCAGCCGCAGCTTTCGCTGGATTCTTGAGCTTTAAACAACAAAACATCATACAACCCGGCAGCACAAACGTTGTACTTTCGACTGGTTCAGGACTTAAAGACCTTCAAGCCGTTCAGAGCATTTTGTAATTTTTATGATAACCTAAAGCAAGTTTGTACGAATTTTTTCGTTTTTTTATCTTAAATCCAAAAACTTAACAAAATGATTAAAAAACTAAGCTTTGTTCTGGCATTACTATTCTTTACTTCAGCCATTTTTGCGCAGCAAGTCACTATCACCGGCAAAGTCATAAACAATCCAAATTACTCGAAAATCCAGTTGAAAAACCTGCTTCAAAAAAAGGTAGTTGCCGAATCGCCCATCAGCCCTGACGGTAGTTTTAGCCTTACCACAAACCTCAATTACCCGGACTATTTCACCCTGCAAGTATCTGATAGAAACTACATTATGCTAATTCTCAAACCCGGCGATAAAATCACTGTTACTTACGATGCCTCACAACCTAAAAACTCAAAAGTCCAGGGTTCTGACCTGACACAAGTCCTGTATCAGGCAGCCCAGGCCGACCAGAAAATAAACAAAGAATACCAGCAATGCCAAAAACGACTACAACAAGAACAGCAAGAACTATACAAACAAATCATTCTCAACAACTTAGGGAAAATATCGACTTTGCTCCTGGCCGAAAAACTCCCAATGGACAAATATCTGGACGTCCACATAAAGCTGGCTAAAAGCCTTATCCCATATCAGAAAAATCCTTTTGTGCTTCAATACATCAAAAACGTTAATTCTTACTCAAAAACCCACATTGGAGCGATAGCTCCTGAAATCGCTCTTCCATCGCCTAAAGGAGACACTATCCGTCTGTCGAGCTTACGCGGCAAGTACGTTTTGGTAGATTTTTGGGCGAGCTGGTGCCGTCCCTGCCGCGTGGAAAGTCCAAATCTTGTAGCAGCTTACAACAAATTTCACGACAAAGGCTTTACGATTTACAGTGTTTCGCTGGACAACAACCGCCAATCATGGTTAAACGCTATTGAAAAAGACGGTTTGGGAAAGTGGTATCATGTCAGCGATCTCAAAGGCTGGCATTCGTCAGCAGCTGCAGCTTACGGCGTGACATCAATTCCGTCAAATTTCCTGTTGGACCCGCAAGGCAAAATTATTGCCCGTAACTTACGCGGCCAAAAGCTACAAGCCACTTTAGAACAGATTTTTAAAAACAAAAAATAGCGTATGCTGCTACTTTTGAGTTTAGCGTTGGCGCCTGGGCTGGCGCTGCTTATTTTTATTTATCTCAAAGACAAATACGAGCCTGAGCCGCTTAAACTGGTGATTAAAGCTTTTTTACTGGGTGCGCTTTCGACAATTGTGATTGTGTTTTTCTGGATTATGGTTAAAATTATAGGTTTGCACAGTCATAGCCATCTGAGCAAATTACATCAAGCTCTGTATTCGGCGTTTGTCCAGGCAGCGCTTCCTGAAGAATTGCTTAAATGGCTGGTTTTTGTGATATTTTTTTATAAGCTTAAAGACTTTAACGAGTGGTTCGATGGACTTGTGTATGCTTCTGCGATTAGTCTGGGCTTTGCCACGGTCGAAAATGTTTTATATGTATTTTCGTTTGGAGTAAAAACAGGGATAATTCGTGCTATTACTGCGGTTCCGCTGCATTTTATGGCAGGGCTTGCACAGGGACTATTTTTTTCTCTGGCAAAATTTAAAGGTTACAAAGCTTTAAACATTACACTAGCGTATGTCACAGGCGTTGCGGTTCATGGATTTTACGATTTTCTATTAGCACTGTCCGGACTATGGTTTACGATTTTAACGATTTTCTATTTCGTAGCAGTAATCTGGTTAAGTAAGCAAATTTTGAATGGTTTACTGGAAAAATCGCAGTTTAAAAATCGTCTGAATGATTAAAAAGCTGGTTAACAAGATTTTAGCTTCAGAATTCAACCGTAATGTGCTGACTTTGATTAGTGGCACGGTAATAGCCCAAAGCCTGCCGTTGCTGCTTATGCCTGTATTGACGCGACTATTCTCGCCTGAGCAAATGGGGCTTTTGGCATTTTTCATGTCTGTAACCATAATTTTAGGCAATACAGTAAACGGTAAATTGGAACTGGCAATCGTACTTCCACACAAGGACAGCGATGCATACAACTTATTTGTTTTAGGCAGCCTATTAGCGGCTGTATCGTCGATTGTAATTTTTTTTCTCGCCCTATTTTTCAGCCAGCCGTTTGTAAAGCTGTTCAATGTCGAGCCTTTAAAAAATTGGCTCTTGCTCCTGCCTTTGTCCGTAATGGGACTGGCCACTTTTAACCTTTTGAATTATTATTTTACACGGTTTAAAGACTATAAACTTATTTCGCTCAGCAAGGTAAGCCGCAGTGCGTCAACGATTTTATTCCAGATTTTCGCAGGGATAATCAAATTTTTTGGCGGATTGATAATTGGCTATGTTTTAGGACATTTGCTCAGTTTACTGCCATTTAGCTGGAAACTGGCGAAAAATCCACGGCTGCGGTATAAAGTAAACCGTCTCAAATTAATCGCACTATTAAAGCGTTACAAGAAATTTCCCACCTTCTACGTACCAGCGACTTTGGCCAACCGCCTGGCTTACGATTTAATCAATATGATTATACCAATGCTTTTCACCCGGGCTGATCTGGGGCTATTTTCCCTGGCGATGCGTTACATGGCTGTTCCGTCATACTTCATAGGTTTATCGTTTTCTCAAATATTTTCGCAAGTAGGAAGCGAAGAAAAACGCAAAACCGGAGGCATAAAAAAGTCCTTTTACTCCATACTTAAACGCTTGTTAATCATTGCATTGCCTATTTATCTTACTTTTTTTCTGTTTTCAGTGCCGGCATTCAGGATAGTTTTTGGTCAAAAATGGGTTCTTTCAGGCGTTTATGCCCAAATAATTAGCATTTTCATGCTGGTTAGATTTGTCGTTGCACCGCTTATGAATTCGTTATACATCCTGGAAAAGCAGGAATTCATCTTTATTTCGAATATAATTTTACTTGTTCTTGCCTTGAGTTCTTTTATTTTAGGTCATGCTTTACATCTAAGCTTTAAACATACATTAATTATCTATTCGGCAATCATGACTTTCTCGTACTCAATTGTGTTTATGATTATCTGGATTATCGTAAAAAAACACGGAGGGACAAACTAAAACAATAGGAAGAAATTGCCGACAAATACTGATTTGGCAGGTTAACTAAAAACAGAAAGGCTGACCACAAAAGGACGGCCTAAAAAATGTATATGGGGTCCGGCCATAGATTTACAAAACTTCAAAGAAAAGGGCAAACGCAGACCTGCAATTTACTTTATGTACAAAAAAGACCTTGCACGCTGAAACGATGTCTCGTCAAAGACCTTGCGCTACTATCAGACACGCAGCTACATCTATCCCGAAGACACACGAACAATTTTTCAATGGCCTGGATGGCTCTAAAGCGTTAAGCAAACTACCACGACACGGCAGGGTATGTTAAAAATTTAATTTGCGATGCGTCCTTTCAATCAGTGTTAATTTCAGAATATACAAACGGAGTTTTGAACACGAGAGGAGCTATTTTAATATCCTTGCAAATTCAACATTAAATATTGAATTTGCAAGGTAAATTTTATATTTTTGACGAAAACGACATTGCAATTATGTACATCAATCGTCTGATAGAGCCAAAACTTCAAAAAAGTGTAGAAAATTTTCCAATAACTGCTGTTTTAGG
>WFZV01000161.1 GCA_015489395.1 Bacteroidales bacterium | reverse complement strand
GATAAAAAACAATTAATTGACCAATTTTTACCAGAAAATTTTGACGAATTTATTAATAACTTAAATAAAAAAACGCTGTTCGACATTGTACAACAGATAATTAAATTCTTTGATCTTCAAAAATATAAATCTCAATACGCTTATCTACGTTCATTCGAAGACGTTATAATCGACTTTATTTACGAGCAGGGATCAGATATTAGACTATTTTTGCAGATTTGGGAACAGGAATCCGAAAACCTTTCGATAAATATTTCCGAAACCCAATCTGCTATCCGCATACTTACGATTCACAAAGCCAAGGGATTGGACTTTCCAGTGGTTATTATCCCATTTGCAACATGGAAATTAGACGACAAACCAACAAAAGGCGAAATTATCTGGGCAAAGCCAAAATCTGAAAATTTTAACCAAATCCCGATTTATCCAGTTAAATATACCAAAAAACTTGCTGATACTGAGTTCGCTAACGAATATTTCGAAGAAAAACTCTTTAATTACATGGATTCACTAAACGTTTTGTACGTTGCCTTTACCCGCCCAGTGGACAGACTGATTGTTTTTTCAACATACAAACCCAAAAAATCAAAAAAATCAAAAAACAGCCCAATTAAATCTGTTGATTATGGCCTGTATTTGACTTTAGACGAAATCGCTTTCACCTCTGACTTACTGAAAAAAATTGAATCTGACGATAAAATCAGTTTTATCGCTAACCATGGCTTTGACGTACAACAATATTTGAGCTTAAAAAAGCACAAATCATCGGCAAATCAAATTACCCTTGACCATTACACCATTAACTCCTGGATGGACAAAACCGATATCAAACTTAATTACCCTAATTTCCTGGTTCCAGAAACACTAAAACAGGCAACTGAACGTGGATTGCTCATGCACCAAATCATGTCGCAAGTCAGAACAATGGACGATTTACCAAAAGCTGTGTACCGTGTTGCAGAACAGGGACTTATCCCAAAATCACAGGTTCAAAAAATTATCCTTAGCCTGGAGAAAATGATTCGACAGGCCGGGGTAGAGGACTGGTTCTCAGATAATTGGCGAGTCCTAACAGAAGAAACAATAATTCTCAAAGACTCTGGTGAAGAACTACGACCAGACAGAATAATCTACAACGATCATCAGGTTATTGTGATTGACTTTAAATTCGCTAAACCAAACAAAAAACATCTAAAGCAAATTCAACAATACGTGCAAATATTATCAGAAATGTTTGAAAACAAAAAAGTTACAGGCTATCTGCTTTACGAATCTGGTAAAGTAATCAAACACGAAAATTGAGCAAAAAGCTTTTACCTATAAAAATTTATTAGTAAATTTGATTAAAACAGTAAAAATTCAACAACAATGAAAATCCTTACAACTGAGCAAGTTAAACAAGCCGACAAATACACCATAGAACATGAGCCAATTTCTTCAATAGATTTAATGGAACGGGCTGCTTCCCGGGCAGCAAAATGGATTCTGGACGAATTCGGCGCTGATAATGACTACGCAATTTTCGTTGGTCCTGGAAATAATGGAGGAGATGGTCTGGTCATTGCTCGACATATCGATAAAGCACAACGTAACCAAAGCCTTACCAACAGAGTTACAGTTTATTTCGTGAAATTTAGCGATAAAATGTCGCCTGACTTCAAAACAAATTTAGACAGACTCAACAACACAAATGTTAGTGTTCATTACATTACGCAAGCTGACGATTTTCCTCAATTATCTGAAAACCATATAGTTATCGATGCAATTTTTGGCTCTGGTTTAAATCGTCCTGTCAAGGGTCTTGCTGCGGAAGTTATTGAAAAAATCAACCAATCGCCTAAATACGCTGTCATTGCTATTGACATACCATCTGGTCTTTTTGGCGAAGAAAACCACAAAGAGCCTCAAGTCATTGTTAAAGCACACATTACATTGACTTTTGAATTTCCGTTTTTATCGTTCTTTTTCCCTGAAAATGAGGACTATGTAGGTGAATTTGTTGTTATTCCAATTGGCATTCACCCTGAATTTATCGAAAAAGTCCAGACAAACTATTTCACAATCGAACCAGACGAGTTAGCAGAGAAAATCAAGCCTCGTAAAAAATTTGCACACAAAGGTCATTTTGGCCATGGTTTGCTCGTGGCTGGTAAATACGGCACTATGGGTGCAGCTGTTTTAGCTGCGCGTGCTGCCCATCGCACAGGTATTGGTTTGCTTACCGCTCATGTACCGCAAAAGTGCGTGGATGTTATGCAAATTTCAAGTCCAGAGACTATCGTGCAAGTTGACGAGCTTAACGACTCTGTGAGCGCTTATATTGATAATCTGGATAAATTTAACGCAATTGGCATTGGCCCTGGCATTGGCCTAATACAAGAACCTGCACTGCTTTTACGAGATTTGTTGCACAAAGCCAAAGACAAACCTTTTGTTATTGATGCTGATGCAATTACGATTTTAGGTCAGCATAAAGATTGGTTAAATGAATTGCCTGCAAATGCTATTCTTACGCCACATCCCAAAGAATTTGAACGCATAGCAGGTCAAACGCCTAATGATTATCAACGCTTGCAGCGTCAAATCGAATTTTCGAAAAAATATAATGTTATTGTGGTGCTTAAAGGTGCTTACACGTCAATTAGCTTGCCAGATGGACGTGTATTTTTCAATGTCACAGGAAACCCTGGTATGGCAACGGGAGGAAGTGGAGATGTGCTTACTGGCATGATTTTGTCGTTGTTAGCACAAGGTTACCAGCCGGCTGATGCTGCGAAATTAGGAGTTTATTTGCATGGATTGGCTGGTGATTTAGCCGCTATGGAAATTGGTGAAATTTCACTTTTGCCAGGCGATATTATCGAGTATATTCCCCTGGCGTATGAAGAATTGCTGGAAAGCTAAAGGTTAGAATGTCGAAAATTCTAAGTTTTTCCTTGCAAAATCATATTGTTATTAATTTTTAGTTGATTTTAAGTCGGAAATTTTCTAATTTTGCTCAAAACAAATCACTGATTATGAGACGATTAGTCTTAATGATGTTTACTTTAGCTTTTGTTAATGGGCTAATTTTCGCACAAAAAAGCGATATTATTTTGTCAGGTAGCCAGGTACGTAGCCGCGATAGCAATGTTAAGCTAATCGCAAATCCTGCATATTTAACCGGAACTTACGTTATAAAATTTGTTTCTGGTGGAAATAAAGGTTTCTGGATTGAAAATGGACAAGGACAAATTATCGCAAGTTTTAAAGACTCACGTAAAGCTATTGGTTACCAGTTGACACAGGGTAAATACAAAGTCATACCCAATTTACCGCCAGGGCAGTCTTCAGCAACAGTCAGGGTGTTTTTGCACCGGAAAGCTGTTCGTAAAAAATAGCAGCATTGTTAAAAAAATTTTTTCGTTCAAAGCCTCGTTTGTGTAACTTAAAAATTTTGTGAGTTTACGATAAAGCAGCATAATTGTAAAATTAACACGAATACTGCAATCGGCAAGCTTGTGCGAGCCGAATAGCGGTAAAAAGTGGAAAGAATTAGAGGTTATTTTTGATTTTTTATGTTTTGCTGGTAAAATTTGCAAACGTCCCTAAGTCCGCATTTATCGCATTTGGGCTTGCGTGCAAGGCAAGTATAACGCCCGTGTAGAATTAACCAATGATGTGCTTTTAGTCTTAAATTTTCTGGTATATTTTCAGTCAATTGCTGCTCGACCTGTAATGGGGTTTTTGCATTTTCAACCAGCCCAATACGGTTTGCTACACGGAATACATGGGTATCCACAGCAATACGCGGCTCTTTGAACAATATTGCTGATAGCACATTAGCTGACTTACGACCAATTCCTGGCAGTTTTTGTAAATCGTCAAAGCTATCCGGAATTTGACCGTTAAAATCAGTCATGACCTTTTGCGCTAAGTTGACTAAATGTTTCGCTTTATTATTCGGGTATGAGCAACTTTTAATGTATTCGTAAACTTCCTGGGGTGTAGCTTGCGATAAAGTTTTTAAGTCAGGAAAACGTTTAAAAAAAGCCGGTGTTATCTGATTTACTCGCACATCTGTACATTGTGCTGACAATAACACGGCTACAATCAATTGGTACGGATTTTTGTAATTTAATTCTGTATCTGGCGATGGCATTACTTTTTCGAAATAGTCAAAAACAAATCTGTACAAATCCTTTTTGTCCATACAAAACTTAATTTATATGATTCGAATGCCTAAAATTAACAAAAATCGATACAGTTAACAGGCTTATTTGCGAAAAATTTTATAATTTCACCTAAGAACTCGTAAATTAGCGCGTACAAATGGATTTACAAATAACCGTTTTGTTCGACAATTATGTCCACAGTACAAAAAAGGGCCAGGGACTCGAACCAATGTGGGGCTTTGCTGCATTTATCCAGTTTAACGGTAAAAAAATCCTGTTCGACACAGGCAGCAATGGACGTATTTTAAAACATAATGCCCAAAAATTAAATACCGGCCTACGACAAGCCGATTACCTTTTCATTTCACATCCGCATTGGGACCATATCGGTGGCTGGGACACCGTTTTAGAGGAAAATCCTGATATTCACATCATTGTCCCAGCCAGCCTATCGACACATCTCATTGCTGATTTGAGCAGAATTACCCAGGTCACCGTAGTTGATGACAATCCGCTTGTTGTCGACGATAAAATATACTCTACCGGCATTATGCAACCCGAAGGCGAACAAGCTCTGGTACTTGATACCGAAAAAGGGCTTGTGATTGTGGCTGGTTGCTCGCATCCGGGAATTGAGAATTTTATGCAAAGGGCTAAACAGATTTTGTCCGGTAAGCCAATTTTTTATGTAATCGGCGGTTTTCATCTTTTGCATCATACCGAAAAGCAGATTTACAATGTGCTGGAAAAATTCGATACAAAATACATTACGCCAACACATTGCACAGGACAGCTGGCCACGGAAATAATAAAATTATCGTACGGGGAGCGGTTTATCGAAGGAGGAGTCGGTATGAAGCTAAATTTAGCAGATTTGCCGTAAAATAGCGATTATTCCATTCGTACAATCCGCGGTTGGAATGTACCAATAATGTCCACAATGTCGCTCTGCACACGGATTACATCATTTATGTTTTTGTAAGCCATAGGTGCTTCGTCCAAACCTCCGCCAATAAGTTCGACTTTATGCTTTTTCAGTTCCTGGTCTAACATCTGCCGTGTAAAAATTTTTTTCGCCTGGTTTCGCGATAAAAGCCTACCAGCGCCGTGTGAAGCAGAATTGAGTGATGGTTCAAAACCTTTTCCCTGGACAATATAAGCCGGCATAACCATATTACCCGGTATAACGCCCAATACTCCTTTGTGCGCAGGAGTTGCTCCTTTACGATGAACAATAACTTCCCGTCCATTAAAAGTCTCTTTCCATGCAAAATTGTGATGGTTTTCGACTTTTGCAACAGGCTGTATGCCAATGGCTTTTGCCAATCTGCGATGTATGTAATCATGGTTAGCTTTTGCGTAGTCACCAGCCAGATTCATGGCGATCCAGTATTCCTGGCCTTCTTCGCTGTTTAAGTCCAACCAGGAAAGGCGTCGTACATGAGGCGGCAAATTGAGTTTTTCTTCTGCAATTTTAGAGTAATGCTTGGCTATTTCGTAACCAAAATGCCTTGACCCTGAGTGTGATAAAATTCCGAAATATTTACCAGGCTTTAAGCCAAGAGGATTATTCTCGTTAATAATATGCACCTGGCCAAATTCCACAAAATGATTTCCACGTCCTGAAGTTCCAAATTGCCGGATTGCCGTACCGTGATGTTTTCGCAGGAATTTAATCTCCTTGAATTCAGGGCGTTCCAGAACTGGATCTTCGATGCGTTCTTCGAATTCGTCGGTACCAAACCTGGTATTTTGAATTAGCACTGATTTAAGCCAATCCCAATGTTTTTCTAAAAAATCATTTTCCAGGTCGTAAATAGTTAAAGCCATACGACAACCAATGTCCATGCCCACAGCATACGGTATAACCACGCCATCGGTGGCTAAAACCCCGCCAATAGGCAGTCCATAACCCTGGTGGGCATCTGGCATTAATGCTCCAGCTACTGCCACAGGCAAAGACATTGCACGCTCCATCTGCTCAATAGCTCCTGGCTCGACTGGCACGCCGTCGAAAGAGGTGTAATTTTTCGGCTTTAGAGTTATAGAAGAATTGTTTGTTTGCTCCAGAACTTGCTTTTTCTCTTTTTTTGCCTTTGACTTCTTATGTTTTTTCTTCTTTTTCTTGCCCATAGTTGTTTTTTTAGCATCGTAAAGATAAAAAATTTAATCCATATTTTGGGAAAAATAATTTTTTTTGCGTAATTAGTCAGTTAAACAAATCAAAAATCTAAAGCAATGAAAAAAGTCAGTTTATTTGTTACAGTCTTAGCTATTTTGGGATTCTTAATGTCTTGTAATCAGGGCAATAAATCCAACCAGAACACTGCTCAAGCGACTTCTTCGCTGACACAGTTGGACAGTCTGTTCAAGAAGCAGGGCGAAATCCTGGTTTATGAACCAATGAAAGTTCTCATCGGCGAAAGCGACAGTGTCCATGCCATTTACCACTTAACTTTGTTCGATATTGAGAAATACCACGGAAAAGTTTGTCCAGGTATTGCCACTGGTTTTACAATGTTTAAAGCTATTGTCGATAGCCTTTATCCTGAAACACATGTCGTTGTGCGAGGCCAGGTTGCAATTGCTGCCTCAAATCCTAACGATATGGTCGATGTTGCAGGTTACATCTTTGGAGTACGTACTCATTATTGCTGCGGTAGAGGTGAGCTGGGACGTGGACTTTTGATTTTAGATACCACTTTGCAGACCGGAGTAAAAAAGCAGTTTGTCATAATTTTCAAACGGCTTGACAATGGCCGTACTTATAAGATGACGTTCAATAAATTCGCTTTAATGGACAAAGACCAATGGCCATTTATCGATGAAACCCTGCACAAATTCAAACGTGGAGAAAAACTTACAGCTGAAGAGAAACAGAAATTTGCTAAAATGGTTCACAAAGAAGTCATAAGTGTCTTGGAAAATGGTCCACGTGAAGGTGCATTCTCAATCGAGCGTACCGAGTACAAATTTCCTTTCGAAAAATAACTAAATTTTCGACACCCGACGTGTTGTTCGCACAGAAATTATGCTTTAGACGAATTTCAATACAAAAATTTGTCAGTAACGAAAATCATAAGAAAGCGTGTTAATTTGCTTATAATGAGGAAAATAAACAAAAATCAGGCTTTGTCCAACGCATTTGCTCCAAAACCTCCAGGCAAAAGATTAAAAATTGTCTTAAATGAATCGAAAAAACTTTTTGGTTATCACATGCGAATCATTTAATATTTTTTCAAAAAAGCCATAAATCTCACATACTTTTCGACCTGAACATCTAACTGTTTTACAGTGCATTAGAAAAACTGCTTTTATAAAGCAATAAAATCGCGTCTGAAAAACTTGAAAAATCAAGACAAATTGCACGATTGCGGTCAATTTATCGATTAACAAGTCAAAAAATTTATCCCCAAATGCTACAAAAACCCGAAGGCAGGCGCTGGCGCCTGCCTTCGGGTTGCAATATTCCGGAATTATTCAAAGTACATCAACCAGTACGACTAATTTTACCCTGCAAAGCGCAGAAAAAAATCGTACATCAAAAACGGACTGAAAAATTTTTGGCAAAAGCCTGATGTATCAAGCTTTATGCTACATCCCCAGGATTTAAACATAAAAATCAAAAAACTAATGTTTCTTTTCGAATTCTCTCATAACTTCAATTAAAGCTCTAACACTTTCCAATGGCAAAGCATTGTAAAGCGAAGCACGGAAACCTCCAACCGAACGATGTCCCTTAATACCAATCATTCCACGGCTCTGGGCAAACTCAAGAAACTCATTTTCAAGGTCTTTATACTCGTCAGCCAGAACAAAAGTTACATTCATGCGCGAACGATCCTGAGGATCAGGCACAGTAGGTACAAAAAGCTTATTGCGTTCAATCTCTTCGTAAAGCATTGACGATTTTTCTTCATTTCGCTTTAACATTGCCTCAAGTCCGCCGTTTCCTTGATCCAGAGCAAAGTAGCGTAAACACCCATGATATTCATGGTCGGAGGAGTGTTGTACATTGACTTTTTGTCAACGTGCGTTGTATAGCGCAACATAGTCGGGATTGGACGGTCTTTAACCATAGCATTGTGTGCGAACTCGTCCTTGATTACGACAAATGTAACTCCCGCAGGGCCAATGTTTTTCTGCGCACCACCGTAAATCAAAACATATTTTTCAACATCTATTGGACGGCTAAGAAAATCCGACGACATGTCAGCAATGAGCGGAACATTCACATCCGGGTCATGCTTCCATTCAGTACCGTGAACAGTGTTGTTCGTAGTAATGTGCATATAATCAACATCTTGCGGTACATCGAAATTCTTTGGTAAGTACGTGTAATTTTTGTCCTTTGAGCTAACTTTAATTACTTCGCCGTAAAGCTCAGCATCCTGGATAGCTTTGCTTGACCAACGGCCAGTGTCAACGTAAAAAGCTTTTGATTTAAGAAAATTCATCGGCACCATGCCAAACTGCGTGCTTGCGCCGCCACCAAGGAACAAAACGCTATATCCCTGCGGTGCGTCCAAAAGCTCCAAAAGCAGTTGCTGCGTTTTTTCCATTAATTCGCCAAATTCCTTGCTACGGTGTGAAATAGACATTATCGAGATGCCGGTGTCAGCGAAATCTTTGATAGCATCGATAGTCATCTGGTAAGCCTTGTCAGGCAAAATAGCCGGACCAGCGTAAAAATTATGAACTTTTTTAGCCATATTTCTCGGTTTTAGGTTTTTGTTTTATACAAAAATGGTAAAAAACTTTGAAATTTTTGCTTAACCAGATATGTTTTTGAGCGAAAGTTAATTTTTGTGGTTTAAAATAACAGTTTTTAAAATTTTTCGGATTTGCGGGAGTCTAATTTGTTCAAATT
>WFZV01000160.1 GCA_015489395.1 Bacteroidales bacterium | reverse complement strand
ACATAAACCTGTCGGCAAGCCAATAACAATCTATAATTCACAAAATCAACTCATTGCTTACGTTGTAAAACTCTCACCTGCCGGTTTTGTAGTTTTAAGCACAGACCAGCGTGTCCATCCCATAAAAGCTTTTTCAAACGAAGGATTTTTCGATACTTCGTCAGCCAATCCATTAATCGGCATGCTGCGGCTCGAAATGAGTTGCGAACTTAATTCGGCTTTAAACAATAAAGTAACTGAAAAACAAATTAATTACGATAAAAAACTCTGGCAAAACCTGTTAAACAACAAATCAGAACCTATATTTAAAACAAAAGTACAATACGGACCAAGCGTTCCATCGGTCTGGGGCGGAGTGAACTGTTACGACGACCAGGGAAACATTATTTACGTTGGCAATTATTACACACCACACCATTACTCTCCGGGGTGCGTAGCGACATCGTTAAGCCAAATCCTACATCGCTATCAATGGCCAATCCACGGAAAAAGATACCACACAGACCACGATAATTCTGGTAATTCTACTGGCTATTATACAGCCAATTTTGAACGCACATTTTATGACTGGAAAAACATGCTAAATGAATATTACCACAAACATTCGACCGATATCCAACAACGAGCTTGTGGCCTTTTGCAATATCACTGTGGAATTTCTGTTGACATGGACTATGAATACAATGGTTCCACATCAAATATAAATCGTGTGCCATCTGCCCTGTTAAATTTCTGGCGATACGTAGGACACTACGAAACTACTTCCTGGTCGCAGTTTTGGCCGCGAATGGACCAAAACATGGAAGACGGCATACCTGTACAGCTTGCTGTTAAAGCAGATAACGGAGCTGGTCATGCTATTGTAGTAGATGGTTATCGACAAAACAATGGCGGCGACAAGTACTATCATCTGCACATGGGTTGGTGGGGAGACTGCGATGCCTGGTATCGCATAGCTTTGAGTTTTAATGCCTGTGGTTATACTACTGTTACAGCAGGAGTTTTTGATATTGTTCCTGTTCCGGAATTGCGAGTCGCAGATATAACCCGGACTTGTGATAATTATAAAGTTATTCTTAGCTGGTTGGTTAGCAAAAAAATTCCTTACGATGCTTTTGAATTGCAGCAAAGCGATGATGGAGGCAATACATGGACTACTTTGTCCAATTCAATA
The DNA here is from genome assembly GCA_015489395.1 of Bacteroidales bacterium. GTDB lineage: Bacteria > Bacteroidota > Bacteroidia > Bacteroidales > S143-33 > S143-33. Next base: position 7,826 of record WFZV01000160.1, on the reverse strand, counting down.
ACCGATACTTTTTATGTTTTAAATTTTCCTCGCACTGACCCAATTGGTAAAGTGTACAAATACCGCGTACGTACAAAATACCGAGGACATTGGTATGTAAACAGCTACTCGGACACGGTTAGCGTTGCGATTACAGATGATTTAACTTACTTAGATTTTGACGGCAACGATTCGTATTATGTTTTGGATAATTCAAATAACGACCTGGATATTTCAAACAAATGGACAATCGAAGCCTGGATAAATGTAGATAATTATACTGATAATTCGTGGAGTGTGATTATGGACCGTCAAACTGTATTCTCGTTTTATTTGATTAACGATGCTAATGCTGATTATGCTATACGATTTGTTGCGCGCGATAATTCTGGAAATATAATCGCTTCTGTACGCTCAGATAATTCCAGCGTTAATATGTTTCTTCATCACTGGTATCACGTAGCTGTTAGTTATGATGGTACAACTGCGCGTTTGTTTATAAATGGGCAATTGGTAAACAGCAGTACTGACCCGGATTTTAATTTATCAAGCTCGACACATGCTTTAAACATAGGCGCCAGATATTGGGGAAGTTATAGCCGTTATTTAGACGGAAAAATCGATGAGATTCGTATTTCCGACACACCGCGATATGTAACTAACTTTACACCAGACCGTTACTTCAGATTTCAACCCGATGCACATACTCGTCTTCTTATGCACCTGGACGAAGGGGCAGGATATTATGTTTACGATGCTTCTGGGCATTTTAAGTACATAAAACTGCGTAGCAGTCCAAACTCGCCAAACTGGATGTACGAAAGCTACGGCGACAAATGGACAGGTAACAGTTCAACAGACTGGAACGACCCGGGTAATTGGAGCGCTGGAGTACCTGATAATAAAACTTTAGTTCACATAAGCGCAAATGCTACGAATTTTCCTGTTATCACTGCCAATACAGAAATTAAATATCTCAAAATCGAAGACAACGCTAAGCTTACTGTTGCACCGGGCGCAACGCTCACTGTAACAGGCGAATTTTGTAACAATGGCACTTTGATTTTAGAATCGCCACAAGACTCCACACAATCTGCTGGTTTTATTGATACTTCTTTAATTTCCCGAAATTTTGGCCAGTGTATTGCAAAGAGATTTTTACCATGCTGCCAGTATAGTTACATTAGTTCACCAGTTAAAAACGCTACAGCTGAGCAATTTATCCATATCAACGGACATTTTAACCCTAACTTTTATTGGTATGATGAAACCCAGGCTGGAGATGACTGGATGAACGGCTGGACTCCTGCATACAATGCACAACAGCAGCCAGATACTCTCGTACCTATGCGTGGATATGCTTTTTATTATCCTTACGACACGTTAATTGCCACATTTATCGGAGATTTCAACAAAGGAACATACACTATAACAACCACTTACACCGATGGTAATGAAACAGAAGTACACAAAGGCTGGAATTTAGTAGGCAATCCTTACCCTTCTGCTATTGACTGGGATAAAGCTCAAGGTTGGGTTAAGAATAATATCGATAATGCAATCTATTTCTGGAATGGCAAAAATTATTCGTATTACGTAGGCAGCGGTGGAACTGACAACAGCGAAGGCTTAGGCATCAATAATGCAACCAACATTATACCGCCGTACATTGGATTTATGGTTAAAGCCACGGCAAATGGCTATTTACAGGTAAATGATAAAGCACGAGTCAGCTTTAACCATGACTTTTACAAAAAAACTTCAAATTATTTTACTCTCATAATTTTATCACTTTCAAAGGTTAAATTCGATCCAAATAGCTCAGACGAAACAGCAATCCGCTTTTTGCCACAAGCCTCTAAACATTTCGATTCAAAATTCGACGCATACAAATTATTCTCAAATCAAAATATTCCACAAATCTACACCATTGACACAGACAACACGGCACTGGCTATCAACACTTTACCCGCAAACAACATACAAACTCAAATCAAATTAGGCTATAGGGTACCAGAAAAAGGCAATTACAAATTACTGGTTAGACAATTTAAGCTACCTGATAGTCTAAAAGCTATTCTTTTCGACCAGTTGACTAAAACTTACATTCCATTAGACTCTAATACAACTTACACATTTTCATCAGAGCAGGGACAATTTGACGATAGATTTATTCTCCAAATCGAAAAACCTAAAAAAATTATTGCACAAAATCCTGTGGTTATTTACAGCGCTAATCATACTCTTTACATAAAAGCTCAACCTACAGATAACACAAAAATCGAAATTTTCGACTTATCAGGAAAGTTAGTCTATAAAGCAAAAATTACTCATTATCTCACAGCAATAAAGCTTAATTACCCGGCTGTGTATATCGTAAAATTCACAAACGAAACTATTTCAAATAGTAAAAAAATTTTAATAAAATAATCGCATAAATTTTAAATTTTTTGCAATGTCACAACAAAACGTAAAAAAAATAATTCGGGATTTATCAGGCGAAAATGGATTTTTTAAACATTTAATACTGAAAATCAGCTTAATCTTTAACCGAAAATTAGCCAAAGATTACAACGAACTTAAATTTGTCTGGAACGACATAGAGAAATTTAATCCACGAAAAACTTCTACAACTTATTATAAGCCTAAACCAGTTAATTGGGTAGCAATCAGCAAATTAGCGATAGCTGCTTCTGTCGCTATCTTTGCGGTGCTTTACACTCTGCTTTCGCCTAAAACAGTTATAATCAAAAACACCACCTGTCATCCTATTACAACCATTTTACCGGATCAATCAACTGTTATCCTGGACACTGGAGCTGTTTTGACCTACACGATTCATAAATTCAAGCCATTTTCGAGAGAGGTTACTCTCTCAGGTCAGGCTTTTTTCCACGTTACAAAGCAACATCATCAACCATTTGTAGTTAACTGCCACAACCTGGACGTAAAAGTTCTGGGTACCAGGTTCAATGTGCTGACCAATAACTACGAAACAGAAGTTACATTAGTTGAGGGCAAAGTCCAATTGTTTGATTTTAAAACTCTTGATACGAATCTTATTCTTAAACCCAGGGAGATGGTCAAATACATTGTCAGGAAAAACCTGATTAAAAAGCAAAGAACAAATCCTGAAATTCAGACTTTCTGGATGCAAAAAACTATTCACTTCAACAGGTTCCAGTTGCAAGACATTGCCCAAATACTAAAAAACTATTACGGCAAAACATTAATCTTCGACGACACCCTGCTTAAATACAAACACATTGGTGGTTCTGCACCAACTGACAACTATCTGCTAATAGTTAAAGCGTTAAGCTACATAACACACACAAAATACACTATTGTCAACGACACAATCTACTTAAAACCAATAAAAAACTAAATAAAATATGAAACGCTTTCTGTTTGTAATTTACCTGTTCCTAACAGCAATTGCTGTCGGACAAAGTAAAAATCCAGCTACCATCCCACAAATAGTCGATAAGCTGGAACAAAAATTCAATGTATCAATCATTTACGATGCTGACATTAATATTATCATCAGTCCTAAAATCACAAACCGGATTTTATCGAAAAATTCTATCGAAAAAGCACTGAAAATCTTAAGCAAAAACACAGGCTTAGAATACAAAAAGCTACGGACTGACTTCTACGTGCTAACCAATCCAATGACGAAAAACAGTTCAAGCGGACAACAACTGTCCGGTGGCTCGCTTCAACAAAAGCGTGTGATTAGCGGACAGGTGCTGGACAATCAGAATAATCCATTACCCGGAGCTGTTGTCACCGAAAAAGGCACTAACAACGCCGTAATCACTGATTTAGACGGTAAATTCACACTCGAAGTTTCACCAACGGCAAAGACTATTGTGGTTAGTTTTGTCGGATTTCAAAAACAAGAAGTTCCCTTGCAGCCCAACAAAAAATATTACATTATCCACATGCAGCCAACCAACGTCAGTCTGGACGCTGTTGTTGTATCTGGCGTTGCTGGTAGAACCCCTCGAAAAAAACTGACTATTACAGTTGACCATTTAGATGCGAAACAATTAGACCAGGCGCCTGCAAGCTCTGCTGCAACTATTCTGGAAGGTAAATTGCCCGGCGTGGTTGTTACCCAACCTACTGGCGAACCTGGTTCAAGCTCTGCAATACGTATGCGTGGCGCAATTTCCATGTTAGGTCGAAACGCTCCTTTGGTAATCGTTGATGGCATCATGGTGCAAACATCCCTTGCTGACATTAACGCCGACGATATCGAAAGCATTGAAGTGGTAAAGGGTGCTGCAGCTTCTGCTCTTTACGGGTCACGCGCTGCTGGTGGCGTTATTGTTATCACGACAAAACGCGGTAAAAACATCAAAAACAGCTACGAGGTTACCATTCGTAACGAAATTGGTAATACTTCACTGGTTAAATACGTAAAACTGGCGACACACCACCCATATAAATTAGCAGACGACTGGCAAAATTATTCATACACCAAATACGAAGGCGTTGTGTACGACGATAATGGCTGGCCAATCAGCGGTAGCCGTATCCTAACAGACTCTGCATACGCAGACCAACCATACGCACGCATTTTTAACCATCAAAAACTATTTTTCCAAAAAGGCATTTATTACACAAATTACGCCAGTGTCGCTGCTAAAGCTTCTAAGACTAACCTGTTCCTCTCGTTCGAAAACCATCATAACCAGGGCATTGTCTTCCATACCAAAGGCTTTACTCGTAGAAACTTTAGATTTAATGCCGATACCCGTATCGGTAAATACCTCAAACTCTCGACATCAAACCTGCTTATCAACACTATTTCCGACCGCCCTGGCTCTAATAGCAGTTTCTTTGACCTGCTTTTCGTCAATCCTGACGTAGATTTAACACAACCAAACGAAGACGGCAGCCCATACAAAGTCAAACCAGACCCATGGAGTGTAAACGAAAATCCTTTATACCCGCTTTATTACCGCCAACGTAAACGTACCAAAAATTCGTTCATGACTGACTTCAGAGCTACATTTACTCCTGTTTCATGGTTTAAAATCGAAACTAAATACACTTTCGAAAAACTTAACATCGCTTACCACACCTACACACCTATGGGCTATTTATACGACAATGGCGCTTATATCAAAGGTAGCCTTTACAAAGAATATTACCAGTCAACAAACCAGACTTTCCAGACAACTGCAAGTTTCCGTAAAACTTTCGGCGGATTCCATCTTACGTCTAAATTCAGTTACATGTACGAAAGTACTGATTACTTTGACTTTGCCGTTACTGGACGCGATTTCTTAGTGCCAAATATCCCACAGCTTAACAACACTGACCCAACCCGTGCTTTGCTTAGTTCTTACCAGGGAGCTATCCGTGCAATTGATTTCTTCGCAATTACAGACTTTGACTATAAAGACAAGTATTTGTTCTCAGGTCTGTTTCGCAGGGACGGCTCGTCGCTGTTCGGTGCTAACGAACGTTGGCACAATTATTACCGTATTGCTGCTGCTTACCGTATTACCCAGGACTTTAAAATCCCAGGATTCCAGGAACTTAAAATCCGCGCAGCTTACGGTACTTCTGGTTTAAGACCTGGTTTCTCATGGCAATACGAAACATGGAGAATCGTCAACGGTACTATCCGTAAACAAAACTTAGGTAACAAAAACCTCAAACCTGCAGAAGCCCGTGAATTAGAAATAGCTGTCGATGCTAATTTCCTCAAACATTTCGATTTCTACGGCAGCTACTCGATTACAAATACAATCGGTGCTTTTGCTCTCGCTCCTCTGGCAAGCCATGCGGGTTACTCATATCAATGGCGTAACGTTGGTAACCTCCGCTCAAAAACATGGGAATTCTCTCTGGGTTGGAACGCTATTAACAACAAACACACTAACTTGTACTTCAAAATCAACTTCGACCATATACGGCAATGGGTTGTTAGCTTGACTATTCCGCCATACTTCACTGGTCCGTTTAATGCTTATTATATCGAACCAGGACAACAATTTGGCATACTTTACGGATATACCTGGCTCAGAACACTTCAACAAATGCAAAACCAGCTACCTGACAGCGCTTCAATCAACGATTACACCGTAAACAGTGATGGCTACGTCATTAGAAAAGGCACTGAAGGATCAAAATCCGAAAAAGCTATTTTGTACGATGCCGACGGCGACGGAAATCCCGACAAAGTTGTAATTGGCAACTCTAACCCGGATTTTAACTTACGCTTTTCTACTTCGCTTAAACTCTTTAAATTCCACTTTTACGTTCTGCTCGATTGGAAACAAGGTGGCGATATTTATAATTACACACACCAATATACATTCCGCGATGGTAGAGCTATAGAATTTGACCAATACGGAAAACCCGAAAATCTTAAAAAGTCAATTTACTACTACTCCTGGTTCTATCAAAATTCCATAAACTCCTATTTCGTAGAAGACGGTACATATCTAAAAATCAGAGAATTATCTTTGTATTACGACATAAATCCCCATTTCTTAGGCGGACTGGTTAAATCTATCCGTCTGGGTATTGTCGGTCACAATGTTTACACATTTACAAAATACTCTGGTTATGACCCTGAAGTCGCTTATTCAGGCGACCTGACTACTTTTGCTTTTGATTATTTCACTTATCCTAATTTCCGTACTGTTACTGCTTCAATTCAAGTTAAATTCTAAAACTTTTAACCATGAAAAAAATCCTCAAAATACAGGTTCTTATCATCGCTTTGATAGCAATCTTGTTCTCATCTTGCTTTAAAAAACTTGATGTCCCAAACTTGAACGACCCGGATATTTACGACGTACTGAGTTCACCTGAAGCTGTTTACGAACTTGCAGGTAGCTTATTCTACAACTGGTACATCGACGTACAAACACACAGCTGGTCTCCTCGAATGTCCATGATTACTATGGCTGACCAGGGTACAAGCTCCTGGCTTAACAGTGGTATGTACGACTTATCGTCTGAACCGCGACAGGCTTTCAACAACACTGAAACTTACCGTTACGCTTATATTTTCGAACATTATTGGGCGCACATGTACCGCGTTTTAAACCAGGCTAACGACATCCTTAAAGTTATACATGGCGGCATGGAAATCGGCGAATTAGACGAAAACGGAAACGGCAAAGACACTAAAATGGTCGAAGCTTTCTCGTACTTCATCCAGGGACTTTCATTGGGCTATCTGGGACTCATTTACGACAAAGCTTTTGTTGTCACCGAATACACTGACCCGGCTACAGCACAACCTCTTCCATACCAACAAGTTATCGACTCAGCCATTGCTTCACTGCAAAAATGTATTGAAATTGCAAGTCAAAACACTTTCACGATCCCGGATGACTGGATTAATGGCAAAACATACACCAACGACGAACTTGTACGTCTGGCATACTCATACATGGCGCGTTTCCTCGTTTACGAACCTCGAAACGCAGCCCAAAACGAGCAAACCGACTGGGCAAGAGTTTTAGATTACGCTAATCACGGCATAACCCAGGACTTCCAGGTCTACATGGATAACGTCCGGTGGAAAAACTGGGTATTCCACTACACCTACGAACGTGACGACTGGGTTAGAGTCGATGCACGTATTATCCACATGATGGACACTTCTTATCCATGGCACTTAGACAGTCCTACTGACCCGGGTGAAGCTTCGTCTATAGACGCCCGTCTGGGAAATGATTTTGTTCATGTAAGCACCTGTCCGTTCAAGCCCGAGCGTGGTTATTACCACTATTCGTTTTATCTTTACCGTCGTATTCCTTACTCGTTTTCAAATCCCGACTGGTTTCCGGAGTTTTATGTTAATGAGTTGAATC
>WFZV01000159.1 GCA_015489395.1 Bacteroidales bacterium | reverse complement strand
GCCAAAAGCGTTGAAAAAGTATCGACCAGAGCTTCGGATTTGTATTTTACTGTTATTTTTATCAGACGAGAAAACGGAGGATAGTCAAAATTCTTGCGCTCTTTAATCTGCCAGTTGAAAAAACTTTCGTAGTCATTTTCGATAACATAATGGAAAACAGGATGTTCAGGGTGGCCGGTCTGGATAATAACCAAACCCCGGGCATTTTTACGTCCTGCTCGTCCACTGACCTGCACCATTAGTTGAAACGACCGTTCAAAACTGCGAAAATCTGGATAATTCAGCAGACTATCAGCATTTAAAATTCCCACTAAACGCACGTTTTCAAAGTCCAGGCCTTTGGTTACCATTTGCGTGCCGACTAAAATGTCGATTTGCTGGTTTTCAAATCTTTCGATAATCGCCGAGTGGCTATTTTTACGGCGGGTAGAGTCCAAATCAAGGCGTTCTATCCGCGCCTGAGGGAAAAAGACTTTTAGCTCTTCTTCGACGCGTTCTGTACCAAAACTTTTAAGTCTAAGTTTGAAGCTGCCACAGTTCTCGCATCTACGAGGTGCTTCGATGGTATAACCGCAATAATGGCAAACCAGTTTATTTGTCTCTTTGTGATAGGTCAGGCTTACGTCGCAGTATTTACATTTTGGTATCCAGCCGCAGTCCTGGCATTCCAGGTAAGGTGCAAAACCACGGCGGTTGCGGAAAAGGATAACCTGCTGTTTTTGTTCGAGAGATTTTTTTATTTCCTCCAAAAGTTTGTGGTGAAAAATTCCGTAAAGTTTATGCTGCTTTTGTGCCTGTCGTGTATCGGCTAAAACAATTTGTGGTAGTTTTATATCGCCGAAACGTTTGGTAAGTTTGACCAATCCATATTTTTTGTGCAAAGCGTTCCAGTAAGTTTCGATAGATGGTGTGGCGGTACCCAGTAAAACTTTAGCGTTCAACATATTAGCAAGCTTAATAGCTACATCACGGGCATTATAACGGGGCGCAGGGTCGAATTGTTTATAAGTATTTTCGTGTTCTTCGTCCACAATGATAAGTCCCAGGTTTTTAAACGGCAAAAACACAGCAGAACGCACGCCAATGATTATCTGGTAAGGCTCGTAATCTGGCATTTGTCCGGAGAGGCGTTGCCATACTTCAGCGCGTTCGTTACTGCTAAGCTTTGAGTGGTAAATTCCAACTTTATCGCCGAAAACAGCTTGTAGACGATAAACGATTTGCGTTGTAATGGCAATTTCAGGCAGTAGATAAAGCACCTGTTTACCCTGTTCGACAAATTGTTTGATCAGGTGGATATAAATTTCAGTTTTACCGCTGGCAGTGACACCATGTAAAAGTACGGTATTTTTTGTTTTAAAAAAGTTGTTGATCTGGTCAAAAGCTTTTTTCTGGTCATCAGTCAGTGGGTTAATAGCCTTAAGTTCGTCAAAACTGCCTTTTAGTCTCAAAACTTGTTTTTCGACCTGAACGAAGATATTTCGATTAATCAAGGCTTGTAGAGCAGTTGGTGAATTTACGCGGCTGAGTAGCAGTGATTTACTGACTAATTTATGAGGAGATTTAAAGTCAGGTTTAGCCTCGGCGAGGTAAGCAATAAGCAGTTGAGTTTGTTTTTTTGCCCGTGCGATTTTGTCAAGGACTTGTTCTAATTGTTGTTGTGAATTGATTTGAGGTGCGAGTGCGATAAATTTTTGTGTTTTAGGCTTAAAAGGATTCTCGATCACTCTATCGATACGCGCCAGTCCCTTGTCAACAAGCGATTTAACATATTTCAAAGTGTTTTTCAGTTGCAATTTTTTCTGTAATTGGCTAATTGTGTAAGGCTTTTTAGAAATAAGCGTATAAATCTGTTTTTCAATGTCAGAGAGCAGTATGTTTTTAAGATCGCTATCAATGGGATAAATGAGATTTTCGCTTTCCAATCTCAATGATGGTGGAAGGGCTGCTGTATAAACCTCGCCAATTGTACTCATGTAATAATCGGCTATCCAGGTCCAGAGTTTTAAGTAAATTTCAGGCAAAATCGGCTCCTGGTCTAAAATGTCAACAATTGGTTTTAATTGGTACTCAGGTTTTTCTGCAGAGAAACCAGCAATTATCCCTGTATAAAACCTGTTGCGTACCTGGACGATGACTCGTTGTCCTGATTTAATTTTATCGTCGAATTCTTCGGGTATGGTATAGGTATAAAGTTTTTGCGAGGCAATAGGCAGTATTACAAGCGCATAACGCATTTATGAGTTAGAATTTTTTCAGTAAAAAAAGCAAAAGTCTGTCTATAAATCAAAAATTTAGTCAAAAGATTTCATCCATTCCATAGCTTGCTCTATAGATAAAAAGGCACGTGTAGGGTAAGTTGGTTTAGAAAAATTCAAAAACAAGTTAAACAGCTCTTTATGGATATTATCTTTGAGAATAGGGCTGAAAGCCAGAATTTTATCACTTTGAATTTTTGCTGTAAGTTCTCTGGCTTTTTTGGTAAGATAAAGGATATTTCTCACATCGATTATAAGCTTAAACTTCTGGTCACCAACCAGTTCCATTGCTTTATCAACAACTTCTTTTACAAGGTCTTCGTCAACAACTAATTTCTGTGTGTAGTTTATTAAAAGTATTTTATCGTCAGGGTTAAATTCGATTGTACAAATTCCAGGAATTTCAGTTTTTTTCATTTTTAAAATGGATTAAGAAGATTCTTTTAACCATTTATAAGCTTTATCAAAATCACTAAAACCTTTTGTTGGGTATGGAGGAGTAGTAAAATTTTGAAATAAATTAAAAATTTCGCGATGAATACTATTTTTTAAAACAACAGCAAGTGCTTTAACTCTATGTTTCTCCAATTCCCCTGCCAAATCTCGGGCTTCTTTGGTTACATACAAAACCCGACTGGTATCCAACAAAAGACCAAATTTATCAACATCTGCCAGCTGAGTTGATGTTGCGACAACTTCTTTTATAATATTTTCGTCGACAATAACGTTCTGGGTGTAAATTACTGCAATTATTTCATCTTCTGGATAATATCGTATTTCTGCTATATTTTCTATTGTGGCAGATTTCATAAGAATAAAGGGTTTTTAAAGTTCCATAAAAGTAAGGATAAAATCTTAATCAAGCAAGCTTACGCTATTTTATATTTGTTAAAACTTCTAATAGAATTTTATCAATCGAATTTTCAGGCAATTGCAACCCCAGTAAAGCACTAAGAGTCGGAGCAACCTGAGTTATATCTATATGTTTATATACGTCCTTGTGTCGAAACTTGTTGCTAAAAAATATTAACGGCAATTGATTTTGGTTGTTACACGTACAATAACACTCTGAAAATGACGGTAATGTGTTATCTTTATTTTCGATAAAACTATCTGGAGTCAGGGTAAAAATAATGTCTCCCGAACGCTTGGGATTAAAGCTGTTGTAAGCCAAATACAGCATTCCAGAACTAAAACTATTTCGGTAAAAAGTCTGGGCAGCAAAAGCCATCTGTACAGCTTTAAACTGTGAATAAAAATCTGCAGCATTACGCTGAATTTCCCACGGGTCAATATGTTGACGATCAATAATTTTTTGATTTAAATAAATCTGATTATCCAGAATCATATCGACCAGGTTCTCCTGCCCGTAAATACCGCGTAAATAGGCATTTAAAACTAATTTTGTTCCATAAGGGTTAAAATACTTTACGTCTAAACCCATATTTCTAAGCAAATTCGGATTATCGCACGAGCCACGGTCTGACGTGAGAAACAAAATATAATTGTCCTTGCCCACAATATCATCCAGAGCCTGCAACAAATGTGCTATGTCTTTGTCCAATTTCAGATACGCATCTTCCACTTCAACTGACCGGATTCCAAATATCTGACTTATGTATGCCGTGGCTGGCAGTACAATCAGTAAATAATCTGTTACGTCATCTTTGCCCACACCATCGTAAACAATAGAACTAATCGCAAAATCTTTGATAAACGTATTAAAAAATGGCGTATGTGTAAAAAGCCAATATTTGTTGTCAACTTTGTTTTTTAGTTTACTTAAATCATAGGGAAATTGGCTTTGACCAGCTAAACCTTTTTCGCCTAACGATTGGTCGGGCAGGCTTTCTGTATACATCTGTATTGGCAAACTCGTGTTCCATACATTTTTCAGATAAATCTCAGGAAAATTACGACGGTTAAAAACCCTGACCCATGGCGGCAACTGCTGCGTTGATTTGAAATAGTAAGAACTTGATACCCATTTTCCGGTTTGCATATCGAACCAATAAACCTCATCGGCTAATTTACCGCCACTGACAATGGCTTGCTGCATTGTCGGAGCAATAACCACAATTTTAGACGCCCCAAAAGTACTGAGCGACAATTGATCAGAAAAACTTTGTGCGAGAATTTTTTTAGGACTCCCGCCATATTCCAATTGCTTTTTACCCACAACAAAAGTCTCGGGATCAAGCGCACAATCAACAATTACCTTGTTTATCCGATCGTACCATTGCTTACCTATTATGCCATGAACATTGGGATGAGCGCCAGTGGCAAGTGAAGCCAAAGACGCTACAGAATTTGGATTTAAATAATCATAACCAGCATTATGAAACACAATACCCTGTTTGACCAAACGCTTAATGCCATTATCACTAAATTTGTCCCAATAACGAGAAATAAAATCATATCGCATTTGCTCAACGACAATACCTACGATTAATCGCGGATGCAAACGCCGCTGCGAATATCCATGAAAAATTAAAACTAAATTTAACCAAAAAATAACCCACTTTTTCATAAACAAAATAATTCATTTAGTTTTGCCATAAACCTGTGCCAAATTACAAAATCTACCCGTTATGAAAAAAAATGTTTTTATCATCACAGCACTTCTTTTTATCCTGTTTAGCTGCCAAAAATCTAATAAACAATCTACTAAAACAACGTCAAAACCAGCTCAAACACAGGTCACTACTACAACTACCGACACAAGCACAACTATACCAAAATACAATGGCGAGAAAAATCAAGTCACAGTATCAGACTACGATTACACAGCACCGTACATCTGCCCAAATCACTGTCCTGGCAGCGGCTCCAACAAACCAGGCAAATGTCCAGTTTGCGGTATGGACTTAATCCCAAATCCTGACTACCAGAAACCCGACTCTACGCAGTAACTTTTCTATGGTAAATAACCTTCAGCCTTGAAATCTACGAATCTTAATCGACGCCACCCTCATTCATCTAACAACTAAAACTCAAACCACTACAACTAACTTATAGCACCGCTAATTGTACGAATCTCAATACTTTTACGCAAACCCATTGATGTACGGACAATCACATCTACACAGTACCGTTAATCAACAACACGACGGCTGGCCGCTCTGGCCAGCCGTCGATTAAAAACGTAAAATTTCAAACTTTTTGCAAAAATCCCTGGTTCGACAAATCCCTGCCAACCTTGCCGAAATCTTTACAATTTCGAAAGGGCTTCGCGCAACGTAGATACGCTAAATACAATTCGAAACGTCTTAAACGGCTTAAAGCCCATGTTATACATTTTCAAATTATCGCTTATCAGCAGCGGAAAATAGATATTTATGCCGCTCAATGACAGGCCAACTCCTGTCTCCCATAGCGTACCGATATTGCTTTTATAGCCCAAATCAGCAAACAACCGCACAAATGAAAGAGCATCAACTGGCATGGTACTTTGCAAATTAACCGAAGCCACAATGTTGTGATTGTTTATCAAATATGGTTCGAAATACGTATTCAGCACAAATCCGCCGTAACCT
>WFZV01000158.1 GCA_015489395.1 Bacteroidales bacterium | reverse complement strand
TGCCTCAACTGCGTCGTTATATACGACAAAGATTACATAATGCAGAGGTTGCTGGTATTATTCCAAAAGGATTTTTTACTCCTGATGATATAATCGACGATATTTATCAGGAGGTATTTGTTAACTTTGATCCCAATTGGACTGAAAAAGATTTGAAAACTGTCTTGTTTAAATTAGCAGTAAAAAAATTAGACGAAATTATTGAAAAAGAAAAACAAAAACCCAGAAAGATTAGTCTGGAGCAGCTTATCGAAGATGAATTAAAGACTTTAGATGAAAAATTTACTATAAATGCTGACGGAGAATTGGTTTTAATCGAAGAGTTAGATGATATTTCTTATCAGCAAGAGCAAGCTAAGCCTAAATATTTGATTTTGGACCGTTCAACCGAACAAAGAATTATGGAATTATTAGAACAAGATACTTCTGGGCAGCTTTCTCGCGAGGCTCAGGATAATTTCTGGAAAATATACAAAGTCATGCCAGCTCAGAGTAAAACTGTTATTGAGCTGTTTGTTTTTGCTGGCTTACATACAAATGAAATTTCAGAAATAACTGAAATCCCTGAACATAATGTTCAAAAGATTGTAGATAATTTTAAACAAAAACTTCGCAAAATCTCAAAATAAATAAATCATGGCAACAACTAAAGTTAAAAATTGGTGGTTAATCTTCACTTTATCGTTATTAATCGCTTTACTTGGAATCGTGGTAATGATGAAACCAGTTGAAGCTTTTGCAGCATTGGTCTTTTACTTCGCTTTTATGACCATGTTCTCTGGTTTCTTCAACTTCTTCTTTGCTCTATACAACCGTAAGAATTTAGATAGCTGGGGATGGTTTTTATTCCTGGGAATCCTTGAAGTTGTTTTAGGTATAGCACTGTTTTTGCAGCCGCATATAACAGCTTTGGCTTTAGTACTTTATGTAGGATTTTGGTTGACTTTTAAGGCTGTGTTGGGAATTGGATACTCGTTTGAATTGAAAAAGTTAGGTTTTCGTGATTGGTGGTTAAATCTGTTAGGTGCTATTATCACGTTGATTTTTAGCTTTTTGATGATAATTAATCCTATTTTTGGAGCAATAAGTATAGTTTATTTGACAGGCATTACGTTATTGTTAACAGGAATTTTTGGCATTTATCTCTCGTTCCAGCTGAAGAATGTCGAGGATGTAGTTGCACGAGCATAAAGCAAGTTATTCGTTAATAACTAATTTTAGTTTTTGGCGGGGCTGACCATCTGGTCAGCCCCGCCTTTTTATCGATATTTGAAGGCTAAAAACGTAAGTGTTTGATTAAGCTTTTGTTTGTTTTAAACTTTGCAAATAATTGTGAATTTACGGCTTATGGGTTAGAATATACGAAGGTAATTTTGTTTTAAAAACTGTAGTTTTGTGGAAAAGTTGTTAATAACCATTCGGTATGAAGCGATTTTATGCTTTAATAGGTTTGGCTCTGGCGATAGTTTTGTTTAATTCGTGTCAGCCATTTATAAGTTTTACGTACATAAAAGTATCAGGCAATTCCAGGGCAGAATTAGCAGGAGGGTTTGATTTTAATGTAGTCGAAAATGATAGTTTAAACAGCCACTACTACATTAGCAATGATACTTTGTACGTTTATGGAAATTCGGATGTAACAATTCAAATACCTGATTTCTCGCAAATTACATCGATTTATGCTGATTCTTCTGCACATGTTTTTACCCGCGACGATAATATTTACAATTTTAATCCTGTTTTAACCATTACAGCAGAAGGAAATGCGTTTATTAATTTGAATTTAACTACTTCCACACTTAATGTGACAGTAAATGATTCGGCTACTGTTGTAATTAATTCAGATACTTGCAACACCGTTATTTTAAATCAAACAGACTCGTCAAATTATTGGGCCTATGGGCTTATTGCACAGAATTATGTCATCAATGTGAGTGATCATGCCCTTGCCAATATTTATGCCACCAATTCAATTACAGGCAATGTAACTGACTATGCACAAGTTTATTATCAGGGAGAACCGCAGCAAATTACTGTTAATGTCAGTGGAAAAGCTATTTTTGTTCCTGATACAGAGTATGCTGTAACTTATAAAGTGCTTGAAAATTCTTCTTTAAACCAATAATCAAAATCGACATTAGCATCTGCTTGTGAGTCAAAAATTGAGCGTTTTGTGCTTTGATTATCATTGTCGTTATTCGAATTATTTTTTATCATACTCAAAGCTAAAATAAAACCTACAATATACCCGGACAAATGTCCTTCCCATGAGCGATCGAAAGCAAAACTTGGTAACATGCCCCAAATACTACTACCATAAAGAAATATTACAATTAGTGAGATTGTTAGGAGGCTTTTTTTCATTGAAAAAAAGCCAGAAAAAATGCTAAAACTGGTCAGCATATACACCAATCCACTGGCGCCAATATGATAACCCGGACGGCCAATCAGCCAGAGCAGGGCATAGGTCATTATCCAGCCAATGAAAAGAACTTTAAAGGCCTGGCGAGGATAAACATAAAAAAGCGTAAATGTTAAAACAAACAAAGGTAAGCTGTTGGAATACAGATGCTTAAAATTGGCGTGAATTAAAGGTGCGAAAATGATACCAATTAAACCGTTTATCTGTCTGGGATACACTCCAAGCCGGTATAAGTCAACACCAAAGCTAATTTCCCACAATTTTACCAGCCATAAAATTGCGATTAATAATATCGAGACAAATAACGCAAGTTTTAGCCTGACTTTCATTGTTTTATGCAAATTCAGTAAATTGTTGCGATTTTAAAGATTTTAACCATTGAAAATATCCTACAATTGCTAAAATTGTATAGACAAAAAACAAAAAACTTGTTGGATACAAGCCCTTTACAATATAAAGCCCCATGGAGACAAGGTCAACCACAATCCAGATCAACCATTGTTCTATTAATTTACGGGCGAGCATCCATGTAGCGATTATGCTTGCTGCTGTGGTAAAAGCATCCCACCAGGGGACTGGCGAATCAGTGTAATGCTCTAAAACATAGCCCATTATCACGAAAAGTACCAGGAAAATAACAAAAAGTACTGCCCAGAGCTGCAAACTTGTCGTTTTTATCGGTACTTTATTGTCGTTTTGGCTCTGCTTTTCGACTGTTTTGCCGCCTTTTAACCAATAATAAAATCCATAAACACTGATTACAAGATAATAAACTTGCAAGCTCATATCTGCGTAAAATTTGCTTTTGTAAAAAACATATACGTAAGCCGCAGATGTGAGAAAACCTACAATCCACAAACTTGCTTTCTCCTTGATAGACAGGTAAATGTACAATAATCCAGTGATTGTGCCGAAAATTTCAACCCAGTGCTGCTCTAACCAGTGTGTCATATTGCTTTTTTACCATAATTTGCTGCGAGAAAATACTTAAGTTCGCAAAATAAACCAAAAAATGTACTTACCTTTTTAATTTGCCGTATAAGCGTCTTATCTGCAATGATTATCAAACCAAAGCATGATTATTTTTACCTGCAAAATTGAGTTTGTACTGTGTATCTTACAATGGATCAAATTTTAGAGACGTTGATTGGCTGTTTTACCGATGTCAAAAAAAGATGCTGTCCAGAGCTTTGCATCTGGACAGCATCGACGCCAAATTATGTGATATTTAGCTTTGTGCTGGTTACATTCGAAAATTTTTATTCTGTCGATTTTGTAATTTACGCACTCAAGTTAGTGGCTTTATCTATTGTTATTCTGCTGATTTAATTATCTGAGTGTTAACAAAATACGGTCGTAATCTTTCAAAAGCCCTTCTGAAACGAAATAAACTTCGCCGCCCTGTAAAAGCACCATTTCTGTCAAATCGTCAATCGCATCTTCGTGGTAATCGTATTCTTCGTCTTCTGGTTTAACCAAAAGCAGGAACAGTCCGTCTTTAACGCTGTAACCCTCGACGCTATAGCCCTGCTCAACCAGTAAAATACGGGCTTCTTTCATTGCTGCTGCAGTCCAAACTTCTTGAATACCAGAAACATAGTTGTA
The DNA here is from genome assembly GCA_015489395.1 of Bacteroidales bacterium. Classification (GTDB taxonomy): domain Bacteria; phylum Bacteroidota; class Bacteroidia; order Bacteroidales; family S143-33; genus S143-33. Next base: position 21,243 of record WFZV01000158.1, on the reverse strand, counting down.
TGCGTCAATGTCGTCCTGGATACGTTCCATAAGTTGTTTGTCGCGAATTTTAATGTATTCGTCCAATTTCTCGTTGATTTTATCACGAATAACCGAAACACGTTCGTCGTCATAACTACCGTAAATTTCACCAATAATTTTCTTTGGGCGTTTGGTGTGACTTCTGAAGTAACCGACTAATTTTTTATCTCCCATGACAATTAGTGGAGTATGCATATCAGAGTAAAGCCTCAGAAAATCGTCAAGGTCTTTGACATAAAGCTTCATAGCTTCAGATTCGCGTTTAGCCGGGTCAATACGGTCGGACACACGAATGTTAAAGTAATAATCAACGCCTTCTGGAATGTCAGATGTAATAACTTCCTGCAGGTCTTTGCTGAAACCTTCGAAAAATCTTGTTTTTTTCTTGCTCAAAATAATTGCATTGTATTGGAACGAACGGTTAAGAGTACGCAGCAAGTCACGAATTTCAAAAGTATTATCGACTACAACCTTGTCTTTTACTTTGTATGGCAGAGTAATGACTTCTTCGTAACTTGGCGAGAGAAAGATAGCAACGCCCTGGAAATCACGTTCGTATTTCAGCTCGTCTGCGATTTGCATCAGTCGGTCTGAAAATTTTTGCACTAAACGTTTGTCGTAACCTTTTTCTTTAAGTTTTTCAATAGCTTGACGTACAGCATTTTTAACAGCAATACGGAATTTTTCGTTTTTTGGGGATGGTGCAACTTTATTAACGATAATAGAAACGCATGGGTCGTCGTTGACACCTAATAGCTTAACGAATTTTTCTTTGATAGTGAAGTTTTCTTTAGCGTAGTCTTTCATAGTTTTTGCTTTTTATTTGTTTTAAGATAATTCACAAAAAAAACGCCATTTTAAAAATCAAGACAAAAAGTCAGTAAAAAGAAAAAGTTTTGCAGTTTTCGAGTTAAAAGATTAATTTTGCAACGCAAAAGTCGCAGGTTAAACCTGTCCCCATGCCCAACACCTAATTATTTCGGGGTGTGGCGCAGTTGGGAGCGCGCTTGCATGGGGTGCAAGAGGTCGGGAGTTCGAGTCTCCCCACCCCGACACGTCAAAGCCGCTGATATGTCAAGTTCAGCGGCTTTTTTATTGCTTTTTCTCTCCTATGGTCCAGGTTGTTCGTAGAATTTTTTGGAAGTGTAGATTAAAGTGTGTGCGGTTCTGGATTAAGCAGGGTAGAGGCTATAGAAAATTATTCGTTGGATTTTAGCAAAAGTTTTCGTACAAATTCTAAGTCTTCGGGAGTGTCAACGCCAATTGCTTGGTAGTCAACTGTTATAGTCTTGATTTTATAGCCATAATAAATCCAGCGTAGTTGTTCTAATTTTTCAGCGTTTTCCAGGTCAGTAGGTTTAAGTTTTGTTATTTTTTGCAGAACATCAGTACGGTATGCGTAAATACCAATGTGCGTGAGGTATTGGAAATTTTGTGGCCAGAGGTTTTTCGCTATATCACGGATAAATGGGATAGGATGACGGCTAAAGTAAATAGCATGGTCCTGGTAGTCAGTAATTACTTTTACCACGTTTGGATTGAAAATAATGTTTGGGTCGGTTTCGATTTTTACTAAAGTAGCGATTTGTGTTGAGTCAGTGAGGTTTTGTTTAAGTTTTAGGATAATTTCAGGGTCAATCAGAGGTTCGTCACCTTGAATGTTGATAACGAAATCAAAATTGATATTCGTCATTTGCGAGTACTTAGTAAGAGCTTCAGCGCAGCGTTCGGTTCCGGAGCGATGTTGTGTGGACGTCATGATAACTTTTGCGCCTAATTCTGCGAGTTTTTCGAATATCCTTTTATCGTCAGTAGCTACGACTACGTGTTGTAGAGCTTGTTTTGCTCTCAGATAGACGTGGTAAACAAGTGGTTTGCCATTTAAGTCTGCTAGCGGTTTACCGGGAAAACGACTGGACGCATATCTTGCAGGTATGATTCCCAATGTTTTCATCTGAAATAGTCTTTTTTGTTACTCATCAGTGAGCGCAGCAATTCTTTGCCTCTGTGAATACGAGCTTTGACAGTGCCGAGAGGAAGATTAAGTTTTTTCGCTATTTCTTTATATGACATAAGATAAAAAAATCTAAGTTTCAGGATTTCAGCATAATCCTGAGGCAGTTTGTCAATGAATTTATAAAGTATCTGATTAGTTTCGTTTTTTATAAAATCGTCTTCTGGATCAATTTGTTCGGAATGAATAATTGATTTCAGTGAAGCATTTTCGTCTTCTGCTTGAGGATGAGGTTCGTCCATTGAATAGGTAATGTTGGCGTTTTTATTTTTTCGTAGAAAATCAATGCTACGGTTAACTGCAATTTTTGATAACCATGTTAAAAAAGCATGGGTTGGTACGTAATACTGAATATTTTCAAAAGCTTTAGTAAAAGCTTCCAGTGTGAGGTCTTCAGCATCTTGTTCATTTTTAACCAGTTTGAGGACAGTATAATAAATGGTTTTGTAATACATGTCAAAAAGCTTGGTAAAAGCATGCTCGTCTCCTTTTTGTGCAGCTTGAACCAATAAAAATTCTTTGCGTCTCCGTTCTGGAAGCTTTGTTAAATCCATTTTTGTTTATTCTTTTTTGCGATATAGATTAAAGCGTTTAAAAAAGGTTGAACAAAATCATATACCGGGAAAAACCACCATGTATTTGATTCATTGAGCTTTGCTGCTGCTAAGCCATAGAGTAACCAGGCTAAAATTTCTCGAATAAAGAAAATAAAAATTACTAAAAGGTTGAAATTTGTTAACAAAAAAAGAACTATTGCACTTAAAATTAGCAGAATACGGCTTAATGGTTCGAGTGAGAGTAAAAATTTGTATTTAAATTTGTAAAATTTAGCTGACCCAAAGTGCCGTTTTTTCATCACAAACCACTCTTTCCAGCTGTGCGGTGGGACTGAAATGGTAAAACTTTTTTTATCAAATTCGACTTTTGTGTTTTGCTTTGTACCAAAATGATTGACAAACAGGTCATCTGATCCAGATTGTTCGTAGTAATGATTTTTAAAAGCATCTTTTTTCAGAAAAAATTCTTTGTCCCATGCAATATTGCGTCCAACTCCCATGTACGGCAATCCTTGCAATGCAAAGCCAAAATATTGCATAGCTATAAACGCCGTATCTGTGCGTAACCACTTGTCCAACAATCCTCTGGATTTAGCATAACCTCCATAACCCAAAACGATTCTTGTCTTTTCATCAAAATTGCGAATCATCAACTTAATCCACTGATTTGACAAAGGCCGACAATCAGCATCAGTAAACAATAAAACATTGTGCCTCGCTGCTTTGATACCAATCAACAATGCTAATTTCTTCGAATGCCATGAAGCCTGACTGTATGGTATATGCGTAACGTAAAGATTTTTATATTCTTGCTCAAAACGTTTAAGTACAAATTCTGTGTCATCAGTTGAAGCATGGTTTACTACAACTACTTGAAATTCAGGATAATCTTGATTTAAAATCGATGGTAAAAAATTCTGTAAATTTATCGCTTCATTACGGGCTGTAATTATGACAGATACTGGCGGATAGTTGGTTTTTAATTCCTTGTTTGCGCGGGTTATCACGAATTTTAAATAAAAAAACAGCCAATAAAACAGCTGGACGATAAAACTTAGCAAAAAGACTATTGTAATTGTCAGATTTATCTCGTTTTCCGGAAAAACTCTAAAATTAAGCATTTTCCTAACATCTACGATTCTCAACAAAAGTAAATTAAATCTACCAACTGGCAAAACAGCAAATCGGGAAATTGGGCGTTTTAATTAGCAAACAATCAAAAAATCGGGCGATTTTATAAGGCTGGGAGAGTGAGGCTTCCTCACTCTCCCAGCCACAGCTCGTCGAAATTGTCTAAAGTTACGTTCTTAAAAATAGCAGGGTTATATGCTTTAACAAAACTCGGCGGCAGTTTGGCCTTCTTGTGAAGTTTCATTTCATAAGCGTAAATCTGATTATCCACCACTCGAAGCAAATCAACTTCTGCCCCGTCTTTTGTACGCCAGAAATAGAAGGCTGATTTGCGGTTTAAATGCCGATCGTGCTTGACGAGTTCTGATATTACAAAGTTTTCCCATAATTTACCTTGTTCCTCAGGCTGTCGTACTCCAAATGCAGAAAAATCCTGAATAATTGCGTTTCTTATGCCAACGTCCCAAAAAAAGATTTTCCTTGCCTTTTTTAGTTCTTTTCGTAGGTTCCGACTGTATGGAGGTAGTCGAAATACAACAAAATTCTTTTCAAGTATGTCGATATACCGCTCAACAGTAGTCGAATCAATGCCAGTAAGTCGGCTAAGTTCGCTATATGCAACCTGTGAGCCAACCTGGTATGCAAGTGCTTTTAAAAGAGTAAAGATTTTGTCTGGCTTTTTTATTCCTGCCCATGCAAAGACATCTTTAAGCAAATAACTGCTAACCAATTCAGTTAAAATATCCTCTGCATATTGAGGTTTTAGCAGCACTTCTGGATAACTTCCAAAAGTCAAAATATGCTCAAGTTTTCGTCTTGCTGTTAGAAGACCATAATGTCGCATAATCTCGTAGAATGTAAGTGGATATAAGTTAAATTCCCATTTTCTTCCTGTCAAAGGCTCACCAGTTTTGTTTGTCAAATTAAATGAAGACGATCCAGTGGCAATAACTTGAACATCTGGAAAGTTGTCAACCAGGACCTTTAATATTTGTCCAACATTTGGAATATTTTGTGCTTCGTCAATAACAATAAATTTGTAGTCTTTAAGAACAGCCCGTAAATAATCCAGCGACTTTGCTGCCAATAAATCCCTGTCTGTGGCAAGGTCTGCATTAAAATATGCAACTCTTTCCAGTTTTTGGGAAATAGTTTTTATTAAGGTTGTTTTTCCTACACGTCTTGCCCCATACAGAATAATAGCCCTGCCACTATGTAAGCGTTCTAATATCTTGTTTTCCAGTGTACGGGTAATAGTCATAACGATTGTTTTTATTTTGGGTTACGTTAGATTGTTTAATAATTAAAAGTTTACAAAAATCTACCTGGCATTTGTTTCAAAAATACGACTTTTTCAGGATAAAAAATAAATTTTATCCAACTTTTTTACTATTATGCTCTGAAAATATCGCGATTTTTTTGGGTAAAAGTAAAAAAAAAAGATTCATTTCTCCGTAAGATTTATCGAGTAGTGTAAAGAAAAAGGGTGTATTGAAAAAAGCAAGGGGGCGCGTAAATTTGCGTATGGAATAAATCGCGTGAATTTCATAAAACTTTTGTTTATGTGTAAATCGAAAATTGAGCAGGAAATAATTTAGAAAAAAACAGGCACTACCTGTCACAGTAGTGCCTGTTTGAATATAAGTCCTGGAAATCAAGGCAATTTCGACTAATTTTCAAAAGTTTTACTCTGCAAATTTAATTATTTTGTTCCTGCTTTTTTTGTTTTAAAACTTTGTAAAGCTCCCAGTAATAGTCAGGCTCGCCGTATTTTTTTCCTTTGTCTGTCCACTGGAGCCAATAATCTACACTGACGATGTCGCCTTCAAAGGTTTTTAAGCGTCTTTCGTAAACATAATAAACAGTATTGAACAAAATATCTGTAACAGCTACGGTGTAAGTACCGTCAGGATTTTCGACTATTTTAACCTCAAATCCGTTATGTTCCAGGAGTTTTTGCAAAAATTCTTTTCGTTCAGGTGTAACTTTTTCTTCGACAACCGAGCAACGGACACCGTCAATCTCTATGATTTTATGGAAATATTTGTTTAGTAATTGTGCCATAGTTTGTATTTTTTACAGTAAACCTTTAGCCAGAGAGTATATAAATTCAAAGATATTGCTTGCAAAACCAACGTAAATTATACCAATGGATGAAATAATCAAGCTAATACGCATAGGCCAGGTACTACGGAATTTAGCCACAGGATTGTCGCTTTTGTCGATGAACATTGCTTTAACAACGCGTAAATAGTAGTACAGGGATATGGTTGCGTTCAAAGCAGCTATTACGACCAAAATGTAATATCCACGACTTGCTGCAGCTGTGAACAGGAAGAATTTACCGAAGAATCCTGCCAATGGAGGAATACCTCCCAGAGAAAACAGAGCCAACATCATTGCCAGGCTCAGCAAAGGATTTGTCTTGTAAAGTCCCTTGTATCCAGAAATTGTCTCAACATTTGAAGCATTGTAAATTGCTTCGACCACGCCAAATGCTGTCAGGTTTGTGAATACATAAATCAGCATGAAATAAACTACAGAAGTCAATCCAAGCTCGTTATTCCCCATAAAACCTAATAGCAGAAAGCCTACTTGTGTAATCGACGAGAAAGCTAAAAAGCGTTTTATATTGTCCTGTCGTAAAGCGAATAGGTTACCGATTGTAATGGTTGTTATTACCAGAGCGTATAAAATCCATTCCCACTCGCGGCTTATGTTTTTAAACACTGTAAATAGTATGATAATCAGGATGAAAGCTGCAGCACCTTTGGAAACCACAGATAAAAATGCTGTTATATTTATTGGAGCGCCTTCGTAAACGTCTGCTGTCCACAGATGGAACGGTACAACTGATAATTTAAATCCCATGCCACTGAGGAAGAAGATAAAGCCTAAAATGATTAGAGGTGTTGCTTTAATTTTGGGTAAAATATCTGAGAAATAAATCGAACCTGTCGAGGCATAAATCAGCGATAAACCAAACAACATAACTGCCGAAGACATGGCAGACAGTAAGATCAGCTTGACACCTGCTTCTGCTGATTTAGATTTATACCTGTCGTAAGCTGCCAATCCTGCCAGAGGAAGACTTGCTGTCTCTAATCCTACGTAAAATATAACAAAATCTCCGGCTGAGATCATAAAATCCATGCCAATAAGCACAAACATAAGTATCACAAAGAATTCCGTAATTTTCCACGAATTTTCTGGTTTGCTCAAGTATCCTGTCGATTGAAGAAAGATAAGTAATACTGCGATGTTCAAAATATCTTTCATAAAGTCTGTCATGTGGCTTGACTGGTACGAGCCACCAAATAAAACACCGCCCTGGGCTGGGATAAACCCTAATAACGTCACAAGTGTGAAAACTATCAGTGAAACAGTTATCATATTGTGTTTTTTCTCACGGGGTACAAATACGTCTGCAAATAAAACCCCTACGGCGGCTACTGTAAGCAGTATTTCGTGCCTGAGTAATATTATTGAATGTAAATTCATCGCTCTGTGTTTTGTTTATTGCAATTAACCACCTAAAATTTTAAGCATAATTGGTTTTAAACTTCCCATTATTGTGTTGATTATCCATACTGGATATAAACCGATTGCCAGCATAGAAACGACCAACGTAATGGTACTTAATTTTTCGTACCAGGTTGCGTCTTTCAGTTTAAGATGTTCTTCATGCTTTATCGGACCCATCAACATTATGCCAACGAATCTTAGGATATAAACAGCTGTTACGACAATCGAAGAAATTACTAATATGGTTGCTACGCGATGGAATAAATCAGCATGCAAAAATGCTCCAGTGAAAATATTTAATTCAGCAACAAATCCACTAAATCCTGGCAAACCCAACGATGCAAAACCTGCAATCATATACATTGTGCCTAAAAATGGAATTACTCGCAGCAAACCTCCCATTTCATATACATTTCTGGTGTGTGTACGGCCGTAAATCATACCAATCAAAGCGAAGAATAAAGCTGTCATTATACCGTGTGAAATCATCTGGAGAATAGCTCCGTCAATTGCTGTGGCGTTCATCATCAACAAACCAAAAGTAATCATACCGACGTGGCTAACTGACGAGTAAGCATTGATGTATTTCAAGTCTTTTTGCATAATAGCTCCGAAAGCTCCGTAAACCACGCTTATACTTGTCAGAATTATGAAAATCCAGGCCATCTCATGTGCTGCTTCTGGCATTAAATAAATAGCCACGCGGAAAACACCGTAAGTACCAAGTTTCATCAAAACGCCAGCATGCAACATTGAAACAGCTGTAGGTGCCGAAGCATGACCGTCGGGAGACCATGTGTGGAATGGAAACAAAGCTCCGAGAACGCCAAATCCTACGAATGTCAATGGGAAAAACAGTCGTTGTGCTTTTATCGGAAGCGTATATTTGGAAATTTCTAACATGTTGAATGTGTGATGGCCGTTGACTATTGGCGTACTGAAATAAATACCTAATAGTCCTGCAATAATCAATGCCGAACCGGCCATCAACATGAGTGTCAGCTTCATTGCATGCTTTTCCTTCGGACCGCTTCCCCAAATACCAATTAACAAATACATCGGGATAACAGCCAATTCGTAGAAAAGCAGCATAGTGAACAAATCATACGAAATAAAGAATCCAAACACGCCTGTTGCCAAAACTATCAACGAAATGAAAAATTCCCTGTGTAGATTTTCCATTGTCCATGATACAAAAACGCCTGCGAAAATTACTATTGCTGTAAGCAAAATCATTGCTGTCGATATGCCATCAACCCCTATCGCATAATGTATGTTTAGCGTCGGAAACCAAACTGTATCCGAGACAAATATCATCTTATGTAATTGCTTCAGCCCGTAATGCACTAAGTAATAATACATTAACCACAATGCCAAAAGTAACTGAATTGTCATGCCCACTGCCGCTATAATACGCGTAGTCTTTAAGCTTTTTGAGAATAAGATCAAAAATACTGTGATTAGCGGCACTATTATAAAGAAATTCAGTATGTTCACTTTTCTTAGTTTTTAGTTTAAGTTTTAAGCTCCAATGAAATAGAGTACTGTTAAAGCTATGATTAAAACACTTGCAATGAACACAAAAGCATATTGTTGCAAATGTCCAGACTGAAAGCCTTTTATCTTTTCTGCTGTTTTGCCGGTAACAATAGCAACTCCTACCATGAATCCATCAACAATATGACGGTCGAACCATGCGATTGGTCTTGCAACCAGGTTGAACAGGATTTTTTTAGTGATAAACAGGTAAATTTCGTCAATGTAGAATTTATCGTAAGTCCACTGGTAAAGCTTGCCCAAAGCATTGACAATTTTGTCTGGCAAATCGTTTTCTTTTCGATATAAGAACCAGGCAAAGCCCAATCCCAACAATCCAATTGCAACCGAAGCTGATACTAAGCCCCAATCTGTTTCTACTGGAAACGCTTTTAAGTCAGGTGTTACGAATTTGTTGAATGGTATAAAACCTACTGTTGACGACAAAATAGCTAAAATTATCAACGGTATTGTCATTGTCGAAGGCGATTCATGAGGCTTACAATCACATTGCGGCTCATCTGTCCACCAGAATACCTTGAAATACAGTCGAAAGATATAAAATGCTGTCAATCCCGCTGTTATGTACTCAACCCAGAACAGTAAGCGATTGTGCATAAATGCTGCTTCCAGAATCTTATCTTTACTAAAGAATCCGGCAAATGGCGGAATACCTGATATTGCCAATGCTGCTACTAAAAACGTAATATGCGTAATTGGCATGTATTTGCGCAATGCTCCCATTTTTTGCATAAAATTCGAATGTACTGCATGAATAATTGAGCCTGCGCCTAAGAATAACAATGCTTTAAACATTGCGTGCGTAAATAAGTGGAACATTGCTGCAGTATAACCAAGGCCTTCTTCTCCTCCATAGCGCGAAACTCCTAAACCTACCATCATGTAACCTATCTGCGAAAGTGTTGAATATGCCAAAACCCGCTTTATGTCGAATTGCGTCATTGCTATTAATGCTGCGAACAGCGAAGTAAATCCTCCAACATAACCTATCATCAACAGAACATTGGGCGTGTAATGTACATAAATCGGGAAAATTCGTGCAACTGTAAATACACCTGCGACAACCATCGTAGCTGCGTGGATAAGCGCAGAAACCGGCGTAGGACCTTCCATTGCATCAGGTAACCAGATGTGGAACGGAAACATAGCTGATTTACCCGCTGCACCAACAAAAATCAATGATAATGCCCATGCCAAAACTGAATATCCTAAAAACGCTTTACCCAAAATCGTCCTGAAAACAGGTGAATGCGGGTCTGTAATCTGCATGAAATCAAACGAATGAGTGTAATATACCAAAACCAAAATTCCTACTAAAAATCCAAAGTCCGCAAAACGTGTTACTATAAATGCTTTCTTTGCTGCTGCAACTGCCGATGGCCTTTGATAATAAAATCCAATTAGCAAGTATGATGAAACACCTACTAATTCATAGAAAATAAACATCTGCAAAATATCAGTCGAAAGAACTAAACCCAACATAGAGAATGTAAACAGCGACAGAAAAGCATAATAACGGGCAAAACCTCGCTCGCCTTTCATGTATCCCAAGCTATACCAATGCGACATAAGCGAAATAGTAGGTACAACAATCAGCATCATTGCCGAAATCGGGTCTAACAATATCCCCATGTGGACGTTTAAAATCTTATTAAACGGAAGCCACAAAAAGTTCATCGCTACGATTTGCTTGTAATGCCCTACATGGTTGACCACGAAAAAGTATTGATATGCAGCATAATACGATAACACCAGAATAAATGCAATACCAAAAGTACCAATTAATCCAGAAATAATTGGCTTCCATTTACCGCCCCAGATACCTACTATTGCAAAAATCAATAACGGTACTAACAGAATATAAATTGTGTATGAAAAATTCGCCATTTTCAATACTTTTTAATACTTCATTTCATTTAGTTTGTCAGGATCAATATGTTTAAAACGACGATAAACATTTAAGATCAAAGCAATGGCTAATGCTGCTTCTGCAGCCGCAACTCCTATTACAAATAGCCCGAAAAAGTGACCCTGTAAGTGATGGGGAAACAAATATCTGTTAAACACAAGAAAGTTCATTACAACTGCGTTTAGCATCAATTCAATCGATAGCAGAATCGCAATTAAATTCTGGCGAATGATAAATCCCATCACTCCTGTGAAAAACATGATAACACTTACTACTAAAATATGTGTTATTGGAATACCTTGAATCATATTTCGTCTGATTTTGTATTATCTTCTTCTTTTTTAGCAATAATTATCGCTGCAACCATCACAGCCAAAAGCAAAATACTTATAACTTCAAAAGGAAGTACAAAACCTCCTTTATGCAAACTTAAAAGACTATTACCAATCGACCGCATGTTGACGTCTATAGCTTGCTGGTCAGACACTTTAAATACATGGCTTAGTAATACCCACAAAGTCAAGCCTGTTCCTATTATAAATGTGCTTACTCCTGCCAATAGCTTCCAGAGTGCTGGTCGTTCGAACTTATCACCCACTTCACTGGTCAGCATTATACTAAAGATTATCAAAACAACTATACCTCCTGAATAGAGCGTCAATTGTATGGCAGCCATAAATTGGTAATTAAGCATAAAGTAGATACCCGCTGTGGCTACGAGCACAAACAATAAGTAAATTGCGGCTCGTAGAATCCTCCGTGATGTTACTGTGAGAATCGAAAAAATAATTATCGTAGCTGCCAGTATGTAGAAAATTATTGCACTTAAACTCATGACTTGGCCTCCTTCTTTTTGTTTAATCCTTTGTATGAAGAGCCAGGTTTGTTCAAAACTTTGGTAAGTTTAGACCTATCGTAAACAGCATGTTCGAAATTTTGTCCCCAGGCTAATGCTTGAGTTGGACATACTTTTATGCACAAGCCGCAAAATGTACACATCGACAAATGGTAGATATGTTTGTCGATAACTTTTATCATTTTGCCGTTTTCACCCGGAATTTTTTTCGTTATAATCTCAATAGAGCCGTTTGGACAATACATTTCGCATACTCCGCAACCTGTACAATTATGCTGGTTATTCTCGTCATGAGGCATAATTACCTCACCCTTAAATCGATCGTAAACAATTTTTTGTTTATGACGAATCTCGGGATATTGCTGAGTAACAATTTCTTTGGGACTCAGGAAATACTTTCCTGTAATTCGCATGCCACCCCAAAGGGTTTTTATCCCGTGAAGTATGTCTGCAAAATATTTTATTACGCCGCTCATTTTTAATTTTAATTTTTAAAAATACCAACCCATCATTACAATGAATGCAATAATTATTGTGTTAATCAGGTTTAAAGGCAAAAGATATTTCCATTCCAGCTTTAACAATTGGTCAATACGCAATCTTGGGAAAGTCCATTTAAACCACATTATCACGTAAATAATGAAGAAGACTTTTCCGAAGAACCAAATAATCGATGGAATGTAATCCATTATACGGTTAAAAGCATCCCAATGCCCTATATGGAAAGGCATCCAACCACCTAAGAATAATGTCGTTGCTATTGCTGCGACTAAAAACATATTCATGTACTCAGCCAGGAAGAACATTGCGAATTTTATACCTGAGTATTCTGTATGGAAACCTGCTGTCAACTCAGATTCTGCTTCAGGCAAATCGAAAGGACCACGGTTTATTTCGGCTGTCGCAGCTACTAAATAAATCAAAAAGGCTATCACTGCAGGAATGTGACCTTTGAAAATCCACCATCCGTCTGCCTGGCTTGCTATGATTGTCGATAAACGCGTTGAACCTGTGAAAATTACTATAGAAAGCAAAGATAATCCTACAGATAATTCGTAACTAACAACCTGTGCGCCACTACGCATAGCACCAATTAACGAATATTTACTATTACTCGCCCATCCACCTAACAAAATACCAATTACGCCAAGTGATGTCACTGCTATGATGTAAAAAATTCCAATATCTAAATCAACTGCCTGCAAGCCTTTTGCAAAAGGTACCGCAGCTATAGCTAAAAACGAGGCAACAATTACGATAAATGGTGCTAAATTGTACAAAAACTTATCTGAACGCTTGATATAAACCAATTCTTTGGTCAAAAGCTTAATCAAATCCGCTACGGTCTGCAAAGTACCCCATTTACCAACTCGATTAGGACCAATACGGTTCTGCATTAAGGCACAGACCTTTCTTTCTGCATATACCAGGAATAGACCTAATAATGCGTAAAAACCTAAAAAGATAAGACCTATTATGACCAATTCTGTAATAACAGTCCAGGTTGGCGACATTACTGAACGCAAAGCCTGGTCAATATGATGTGTTAACTGTGAAAAATCGTAAATTCGGTCGTGCATAATTTTGGGTTTTAACGGTCTATATCAGGAATTACTAAATCCAAAGAGCCACTTATAGCCACTAAATCGGCTATTAAATGACCTTTGGCTATTGTGTTTAAAACGAAAAGATTGTTGAAATTAGGACTTCTGAAATGCATACGGTATGGAAACTTTTTACCGTCACTTACTACATATACGCCCAATTCCCCTCGAGCTGTCTCTACGCGCTGGTAGTACTCGCCTTCTGGTAATTTGATTATCGGCTTTACTTTTGCCGTATATGGACCATCAGTTATTTTGTCAACTGCTTGCTCAATAATATTGAGCGATTGCTCAATTTCTTTCATTCTTACCATGTAACGAGCGAACGAGTCACCTTCATCGTAAATAATCTCTTCGAATTCCAATTGGTCGTAAACGCCATAAGGCGCTATTTTACGAACGTCGCAGGAATACCCGGAACCTCGTCCTGACGGACCTGTGACGCCGTAAGCTATTGCAGTCTCCTTGGACATTACGCCAATTCCCTGCGTTCTGTTGCGGAAAATCACATTATCAGTCAGTAACTGGTGATATTCTGGCAGTTTTTTTCTAAAGTATTTGACAAATTCCATGGTATGTTTCTGGAAATTAGGATGAACATCGTGCATCAAACCGCCTGGCGTATTAAAGCTGTGTAATAGTCTTGAACCGAAAGATTCTTCGAAAATGTCCAGAATCCGCTCTCTATCGCGCATACCATAGAAAAATGCAGTCAAAGCACCCAGGTCCATGCCATAAGCACTCCACCATAATTGGTGCGATGCAATACGCGTCAGCTCGTCCAGAACTACTCTAATGTACTTGACGCGCTCTGGCACTTCGATACCCAGAGCATTTTCGACCAGAAGGCATACAGCCTCGTTGTTCATGTGTGCTGATAGATAATCCATCCGGTCGGTAAGATGGATTATCTGTTTGTAAGTGTCGTACTCGCACATTTTTTCGATTCCCCGGTGGATGTAGCCAATGTGGGGAACCACTTGCTTTACGGTTTCGCCTTTAAGCACCACTTCCAGACGCAATACTCCGTGCGTCGAAGGGTGCTGGGGACCCATGTTTAATATTATGTCCCCGTTTTCTTTGACTATGTAATTTTTTAGTTTTGTGTCCATTAGTTTTTCAGTTCTATCATATTTATTTCGTCCTTGAAATCTTTACGTAATGGATAACCGTAATCGTCTTCTAAGAAAAGACGCCGTAAGTCGGGATGGTTATTAAATTTTATGCCAAACATGTCAAAAATCTCTCGTTCCTGGAATTCTGCAGTTGGCCAAATATCGTAGAGTGAGTCAATAGTTGGATTGTCTCTGTCTTCGATAAAAGTTTTTAAGACAATGAAATCGCGAGTTGTGGTTGAAGTTAGATGGCAAACTATCATGAATTTAGGTAAATAATCAACAGCTGTGATGTTTACTAAAAAATCGAATTTAAGATCGCACTGTGCCAGAGTTTTAGCTGTTTCGTGCCATTTGTCTAAAGCGACTGTAATTTCGACGAATTGTTTGCCTTCTTGAATTTGTGCGTCGGGTAAAAGTTCTGTGAAGTATTTTATTAATTCTTCGTTACTTTTCATTGTTCTTTTTGTTATTTTTCTTGTTCTTTTTTAATTTTTTGGTTAAAAGACCTGATACTTTAATTTTTCTTTGAAGCTGCATTACGCCATATAAAAGCGCTTCAGGTCGCGGCGGACAGCCAGGAACATAAACATCAACCGGTATAATATGATCGACTCCTCGTACTACCGAGTATGTATTGTGATAAAATGGTCCACCTGAAACAGCGCAGGCACCCATTGCAATAACGTACTTAGGTTCAGCCATTTGATCGTAAAGCCTGCGTAAAACTGGAGCCATTTTATGATTAATCGTACCTGCTACGATGATGACGTCTGCTTGACGCGGAGTTGCACGGTAAACCTCAATCCCGAACCGGGCAAAGTCGAATCGAGGGTCACCTGCTGCCATCATTTCAATTCCGCAACAACTTGTTGCGAACGTCAACGGCCATACAGAATTAGAACGGCCCCAATTGAGTATCTCGTCAATCGAGGTCAAGATTACATCGCCGCCTAATTCCTGGAGGAGTTCTAATGTCTCGTTGTCATTGAACTCCTCGTATTTCATTGATTTTATCTTCGGCTTTTTCTTTTTTACTCCCATTTTAAAGCTCCTTTTTTCCATGCGTAGAATAAACCTAAACCAAGGATTATAAAGAAGATTACAATTTCAATAAAAGCACGTAGGCCAATGGAACGCATTACTACGCCCCATGGATAGAGAAACACTGTTTCAACATCAAAAACCAGGTAAATTAAAGCAAAAAGGTAATAACCAACATGAAATTGAACCCATGTAGGTCCTTCTGTTGGAATACCACATTCGTAAGGTTCGTGTTTTTGCCAATTTGTTGATCTGGGGGCTATTAGATATGCAACAGCAATTCCTGATGCCACTAAAAATATTCCTAAAATGAAGAATAAAACTAAGTTCTCAGCACTCATTTAGCGCATGGGGTTTAAAATTCACGGCGAAAATTATTAAGAAAATTTATTCACAACAAAATTTCTTTAGCAGGAAATTTTTTAAAAAACCTTTTTTGAAAAGACTTTTTGCTCTTCGAATCAATTGATTTTTAACATTTTTTGTAGTTTGTTTTTTAAATTTGATAACGAAAATTTTGCTCTAAAACATTTTTTAACTTATTCTCGTCCAATGGCATGTTAACTTAATATCTGTCAATACTTTAACTTGCAAAAGCTTATTTAAAATTTCGATTATTCCTGTTTACTTTTTGCTGATTTTGAACGTATTAGTGACATAACAATTTTAACTTTAATTTACCATGTTACATTTTCGCGTTGAATAGGGTTTGTCATGCACCTTGCTCCGCCACCGCCACGTGCCAATTCTGAGCCAGCAATTGTAATTACGAATTTTTTGTTTTCGTACTGTTTCAGGTCGATTTTGTTGTCGATAATGTCTTGAGCTGCAATTACTTCGAAACCATGCTTGTTGAGTTCGTCGATAGTATAAATATTTCGTTGATAACCGATAACCTGGCCGGGGGCAATAGCGAAAAAGTTAGCGCCACTGTGCCATTGTTCGCGCTCCTGAATGTATTGCTCGTTTTTACCGCCACAATAAATTGGTTCTAAGTCGAATTTTATCTTTTTCAATGCCGAAAGCAGGTTGTTTTCTTCGAAAAATTTAACGCCTTTGCATTTGTCGATTTCAATACGGATTGTCTGGTAACGGCCGGATTTAAAAATAACAGGTGCATAAACCATTACTTTATCAAAGTCCAGAAAAGTAAACACCATGTCCAGATGGATAAATGATTCAGGACCTGGAGGCAATTCCTGTACGATAATATTTTTAATCGTATCCTGGCACAAAAATTTATTCAAAAGGTAATCGATACCTAAAGAAGAAGTGCGTTGTCCAAGGCCTATTACCAGAGTGTCGTGGCGGGCGATGATAACATCGCCGCCTTCGATTTTAAAATCTGCTGTTTTTTGTCCGTCTCTGTAAGGGCTATATGTACGTGTTGACAGCTGCGGGTGATAATCGAAAATTGCTTCCATTAGCAGGGCTTCACGTTCACGGACTTTATTAGCCATTTTCGAGATAAGCACAGCATCGTGAATGGTAACCGATGGGTCGCGCATAAAAAAGAAATTATGCAATGGCGGAAGGGCAAAACGTTCAGGATTCAGGTATTTGGTGAGCGTGTCTTTTTTCATTTCAACGCCCTGGATGAGCATTTTAGATAAAGTTTCTGGATCTTGTTCTAAAAGAAAGTCTTTCAGGTCAAAGCAGTTTTCGTTCTGGCAAATTTTGTTGATAAGTTCGCATTTAACTTTTTCGTTTTCAAGTATATCGGTTAAAAGCTTATCGACTTCAAAAGTATTAGCGACTTTTTGTAAAACACCTTTTAATTGTGCATATTCTTCAGAGGCTATTGCGAGGTTTAAAATATCCGAATATAGGGCGCGTTCAGCGTTCTGAGGTGTCATATTTTCGATTTCTTCCCCGGGAGTATGCAGTATAACGCTTTTGAGTTTTCCTATTTCTGATGTAACGTTGAGGTGTAGTTTTTTCATGGCTGGAGGTAGATTTAGGTTTTATGCAATTATATTTATGTTTTCGTAATTAAAAAAATCGTTTATTGCGCTATTATCGTAAAAGTTTGTTTACTTGCAGCAATGCCGCCGACAATACCCTGGCCTTTGTCGATGTTAGAATAGATATTTACCGGCTCCATAAATGGGTTATAAGCCCCACCAGTTTCGTTGTAAGCCTGGTAAGAGGTTATCAAGTTGTAAACTTGAGGTGAGATTTTGAGTATTACCATAGAGATTCTGACAGTATCGCTGTAACTAAAGAGAGTTGTGCCTGGATAGTAATTGTTTTGGTCAAATGTGTTAAATGAAATGTAGAGGTCAAAATTTGAGCTTGTATTTTTGTCGGTAAAGACCATAGCTTTTGGGTAATAAATCTCTTGTCCCTTGAGAAACAGCTTTTGAAGGTTGTACGGCAAAAAGTCTAAATCAAAATATTCGCCCGCAGAGTTGGATGTTTGAATGTTTGTGAAGTCTAAAGTAGTCAGTCCACTGTCAATTGTGGTATAACTCAAGAAATTATAATCATTGGTGACGAGTCGCGAAAAATAGGTTTTAGCATAAAAAAAGATGATGTAATAATCGTCATTGGGTTCGGTGTTTGTGAAATTTAGTTTTACATAGCCGTTTACCCCGATTCTTTTAACAATCATGAAAGTATCTTTAATCACAGTGTCCGAAAGGTACTGGTAAAAGAATGTATCCAGGTCAGAAGAGCAAGCGATATTCTGGGAAGTTATATGATATTGTGCAAAATTTGGAATAGTTGTTTGTCCCTGGACTGTCTGGTTATCGTAAGTTACCTGTATAGTATATGAATGGTTTGGTAGCAAAGGTTGTGTGCCTGTGTAGTATGGAACAGAAGGTAGAAGCATTGAATAGTAAAAATGGTCTAAAGTGAGAGTTTGATTAATGTTTTGATTATCAGTTATTTTGACTAAAGCATCGTGGATAAAATCGGTAGAGTCTAATTGCCCCGGGATGTCTGTTTTACAGACTATTGCAGTTGGGACAGAATCTGCATATAGATAAGATATTACTTCGAGTTGCGGCTTGAAATGCTGGTTATCGAATATGTCAATATCTTTATAGCAGCTGCTAAAGGCGATAAGAGACAGGATTATGACAAAAATACTTTTGTTCATTTTGTTAAAGTTTTTAGTTCCAGTGAAATGAGTAAGTTATGTAAGGCATAATTTGAAAAATAGAAAATACTCGCAGGACATAATGCGGTTTAGTATCGGCAGGGTTGACGCCAAAGTTTTTATTAACGATAAAGGCAAAAACAGGATTTTTGTGGTTGTAAATATTGTAAACGCCCAGCGACCAGGTTCTTGTGCCGTGTTTTTTCTTCTTATTAAAGTTAAAGCTCACATCTAATCGATGATATGCTGGCAATCGGTAATTATTTCGTCCGCTGAAATAATAATCGCCTTCGATATTAGCTTGAGCAGAGTAAAAGTCTGTATAAGTGTGGTAGATTTTATCGTAAAGATTTATAGGATTAAACATGACGCCTAAAGGCACGGTAATAGGCCTTCCCGATGAAAAGACCCAGACCAGCCCCATGTTAAATTTATCAGATTTTGTGTAAGTCAAAGCCAGGTCAATATTATGCCGTGTGTCGTATTTGAACGGGAAAGGACGTCCAAAGTTTATTTCAGGAAATTTTCTATAGCTCCACGCGATTGAGTAGCCCAGCCAACCATGCCATTTTCCAAAGTCCCGTCGTAGCAAAATGTCTAATCCATAGCTATATCCGCTTCCTTGCGTGACAATATCTTCCCAGGAGTTTGTGGAATTAGGATTTATAGCGAAAAATGAAAACCAGCTTTTGCCTTCTTTGTATTCGATAAGGTCTGTCATTTTTTTGTAATATGCCTCTATGCTGACAGTTATGTCTTTGGGTGCCAGCCACCAGACACCACCTGCCACCTGCCAGGAAAATTCTGGAGTAATGCGGTCTGTAGCGGGTAACCACAGGTCAAGCGGTAATATAAACGAATTGTTTGGTAGCAGATGCAGGTACTGGGTCATCTGAGCATAAGAAGCCTTGATTGAGATATTGTCTTTTAGCTGATAACTTGCTGATATTCTTGGTTCTATGGAGAAAAAAGTTTTGTTTCGTATGATGAAGTTTGACACTCTAAGTCCAATATTTGTTTTGAATTTTTGTTTAAATTTTATGTTGTCTTCGATGTAAAAAGCTCCTTCTGGCGCATAAAGTGGCGAATATCCAAAAGCTGAGTCAATACTGGACGAATTGTTATCTTGTTGGTATCGTTGACTTAAAGATAGTCGTCCGGGCAAAAATTTATGGTATATGCCTTGTATTCCATAGCGAATGTATTGCTTATCATTAGGTTGAAAGGTGAAATTTATATTCATTGCGAGGTCCTGTACAAATAAATCGTAATTGAAGTTGTTATCTGATTTGGTTGTTTGACCTGCTTCGTACATGTTGTAATTATCATTTTCGCCCAGACCAAGGAAAAATTTGCTGTAGGTCAGGGTGGTGTTGACAAAGTGTTTTTGTGAAAGTGTGTGATTCCAGCGTAAAGCTATGATATTGTTACCCCAGGCAGAGGCAAATTTCTCGTAAGATTTATATTCGCTGGTGTCGCTGTTGGTTTTATCGATAAAATAATCGTATTGTTTTTGGAGCAATGATATTTTGTCCAATCCGGAGTAAAAGCTTAGAAAAATGCGGTTTTTACTGTTGATTTTATAATTTGTTTTTGCGTAAATATCATAAAAATAGTACCCAGCTGTAAAAAAGTTTTTCGAATAATCATAGGTTCTTGAGTTGTTGATCAAATTTTCGTGGCTGGACAGGCGGCTAATGAGTGGACGGGCAATTAAATCGTAATATGTACGGCGAACTGATACAATGAACGAAGCTTTATCCTTGATAATAGGTCCTTCTAATGTTGCTTTAGACGATATAAGCCCGATTGACAAGGCTCCTGAATATTTTTTTAAATTACCGTCTTTCATACGAACATCGATAACAGAGGACAGTCTACCGCCAAAACGTGCAGGAAAACCAGATTTGTACAAAGTAACTTCTTTTATAGCTTCGGGTGTAAAAATAGAGAACATGCCGCCCATGTGACTGAGACTGTAAACAGGCACACCGTCTAAAAGAATTAAATTTTGGTCTGGCGAGCCACCACGGATGTATATGCCACTTGAGCCTTCGACACCTCCCTGTACGCCGGGTAGCAGTTGCAAAGTTTTAAGCAAATCTTGTTCGCCGAAAATAACAGGCAAAGTCTGTATTTGCTTCACCGGCACTTGTATACGGCCGGTTTGTGAGCTGCGGATTTCGTTTTTATAACTCGTTACGACAACCTCTTTAAGTACAGTAGCAGATTCAAGTCTGAAATTTATCACCATATTTCGGTTTAACACGATAATTGTATCAAATAGTTTGTAGCCCACAAAACTGCAATGTAAATGGTATTTACCTTCTGGCATGGTGAGGCTATAAAAGCCGTATTCGTTTGAAAATGTCCCGTATTTGTGAAAGTCGCTTTCATATATAGCTGCACCGATGATACGTTCGCCATTTGCCCGGTCTTCGACATAACCGCTGATTGTGTATAGTTTTTGGCTAAATCCTGCAATGAAGATGAGATTTAAAGCTAAGAGTAATACTGTGCGCATAAACAGGAGTTTATAATTTGCTGCTTGAACCAAAGCTAAGTTATTTTATGTTAAAAAACTATGATAATGTCAAATTTATTTGCTCACATAACTTTAGTCTAAAATATTTTAGATGACTTTTTTTGACGACGTATAAAAAAGACAAGGTGCTGAGAACAGCACCTTGTCCCAAAAATCGCTGGTTGACAGAGCGAAAAAGTCTGTTAATCAGGAAAAAGCACGATTAATGATGACCGCCGATAACGATTTTCATTACTTTAAAATTGATAACTAAAAATCT
>WFZV01000157.1 GCA_015489395.1 Bacteroidales bacterium | reverse complement strand
GTAAGATTTTGGTCGAAAACTAAATCTTCGAACCGTACAGCTTGTTGAAAAAAGTATCTGGCACTGTAAGCACCAATGAATATGTAAATTTCTGGTGTCAATAGCTCAAGTTCTTTCATCAGCCATTTCTCTGTGCAAATTTTAGGTGGTTTGCGGTCGTGACCTGTCGAGGTTTTACCCGGGTAACAGTGAGATAGAGAGGTTATGTAGAAAATCGATTTATCGTAAAACGTTTTTTCGTCGATGTCGTACCACTCTAACAGCCGCTGTCCGGACTTGTCGTCGAATGGTTTACCGCTGTAGTGAACACGTAAAGACGGTGCCTGGCTAATTTGCACAATTTTAGCATTTTGCTGTCCCCAGACATAAGGTCGTGGTTCAAAGCCAAATTTATCCTGACAAATGCGGCAATTAAGGATTTGGCTGTGTAATTGTTCAATTGTCATTGTTTTACGAATGTTTTTCTGATTAAATTTTTATGATTCAGACATATACAAAACTGCTGCGTAAATCTGCATAACTAATGTCATGACGCTGGGTAAGTTCATAAATTGATTTAAGCGGTTAAACAATTGATTCGAACGGATTTAGCTGTCTTCAGGACAAATTTAAAAAAAATTTAGAACTAAAAATTTGGATTATTTGACGACGAATTTTATTTTTGCATTGCCTTTTTACGGAAAGACGTTCTAATACATCGCTGCAAAGCAGAGGTCCGGTAGTTCAGCTGGTTAGAATGCCGGCCTGTCACGCCGGAGGTCGCGGGTTCGAGTCCCGTCCGGACCGCACGATAAAAGGCTGCTTATGGCAGCCTTTTTTTATTGCTCTTTTGTATCGTCTAAAAACTCTTTAACCAAAATTTTAGCACCTTCAAAGTCACTGCTGCGCACAAAAACTTTTACTCCACCTATTCCGCTGGGAGAATTGCTATAAGGCAAAAGCAAAGCACTGTCGAAATCCTGGACAGTTGCCGGTATACCGTTGTCTTCGAGATAAGTCTTAAGCAGCAATGCACGCGCCGCTGTTCCCGAATACACAACGACTAATTTATCTGAATTACTGTTTGACATAACTTGTTGATTTATTGAGACATTTTTGCTTCCAAAGGTTTATTACTTCGATAAAAGCCTTGCTTCCAGGCCGAAAATAACGTTTTTGCGTTTTAAAATTCACTTTGTACAAACCAAATTTTTTCGTATAGCCAAGGTTCCACTCGAAATTGTCCAGCAAAGACCAGTAAAAATACCCGCGCACATCGTAACCCTCAGCAATAGCTTTTGAAACAGCGTAAAGCGAACGACGGATAAAAGCATAACGACGGTTATCAAGCGAATCAGCTATGCCGTTTTCCGTGATAATGATAGGAAAGCCTAATTTTGAAACCCGTTTTATTGCTCGGTAAATACCCTCGGGATAAACAGTGTAATTCATATCTGTAAGCTGCTCTCCAGGATAGGGCAGAGCATTTAAAGATTTTTCGATATCTCCAACAAATTTAAAAGCATTGTGCGAATAGTAATTTAAGCCAATAAAATCAATGGACTGGTGTAACTTTGGAACTTTAGCCTTAAAATTTATCGTACCAGGCAAATAGAAAGCAAACTGATTGGTTTTAAAGGCTTTGAGGTAGGCCTGATTAAAATTTAAATCTGCAAAATAAGCTATTAAATTATCCATTAAGTTAAACCTGCGATAAGGGTCCATTTGCGTGATATTTTTGACTATACCAACGTATATCTCTTTATTTTTCGATAATTTTTTTAAAGTATCATAGACTGCAACATGAGCAAACAGTAAGTTAACCAATACCTTAGCAGCAAGTTGAGGATTTGATTTGCCTGGTGGGTATTCTCCAACAAAATAGCCTTCGTAAGCAAAAACAACTGGCTCATTGACAGTTATCCAATACCGGACACGGTCTTTCAAAGCCTGATGGACAACTACCGCAAACTTTACGAAATATTTAATATTTTTTTGATACACAAATCCGCCAGAATCTAAAAACCATTTCGGGTATGTAAAATGGAAAAGCGTGACGACTGGAGTAATATTGTTATTAATGAGTGAGTCACATAAATCCTGGTAGTGTCTCAAAGCTATGGTGTTAACGCTGTCAGGGTAAGGAAAAATTTTCGACCATGCCACAGAAAAACGATAAGCATTGACGCCTAATTTTTTCATAAGCTGAATATCAATAGGATACAAATTCCAATCGTCGTCAGCAGCGCCGCATTTTTGATGGTTTAAAACTGTCGGTTTGCCATTCGGTAAAGTCTGGTTCTCCCACCAATTCCAATTGCTGTTTGTAAAACCGCCTTCGACCTGATAAGCTGCCGTAGCTGTACCCCAGAGAAATTCTTTTGGATAGCAAACTTTGTTTAAATCTATTTTTGACCAGTCCCATTTAAT
>WFZV01000156.1 GCA_015489395.1 Bacteroidales bacterium | reverse complement strand
AAATAAAAATGCTTAAGCGATTTTTGATAATAAGTTTTATTAGCTTGCTGTTGTTCAAAACCAACTATGCCCAATTAGAAAACGATATACAGGACAACAGACGTGTGGTTTACTGGATCGAACTTAGCCTCAGCTATGTACGAGACCCAAATATTAAAACGTATAAATACCAGGTTTACCTCAAAAGCAAAAGAATCTTTGCCGGCAGCTTAGACCAATTTCAGCGGGCAATCTGGCGAGCAAGTTCTATTGGTACTTATATCATCGATGGTCCTTTTACATATAGAAAACAAGCTCAATTAGCGATAAAACTATTCAGTTCCACAGCAAACAAAGATCCACAAATTATAAACGACTCTAAAACTTACTTTTGGTACCTTATTAAATTGGAAAAATACCAACGGCTCAACGCTTATAGATTTGTTCATATACCGGCTGCCGTAGCACAAGGCTCTTTAAAAGATTTTCTAATGACCTTAGAAACAGCAAGTTACAACCAATCTATCGCCATTGGACCATTTGAAACCAGACTTGAAGCTGAACTTTCTAAACGTTTATTCCGTCAAGAAGAATAAAAAACCCTGACTATGGCTAAAAAAACATCTATTTTAATACACATAATTCTCATAATCCTTTCGATAAACTTATTCAGCTGTCAGAGAAGCACAAAAAACAACGAACAAAAGCACTGTACCGATACTATCAAAAAAACTATTTACATCCCCACTCAACCTGATACAAACGCTATACTCATAGCCGACTCAATTATTTACTCTGTTTATATCAAAAATCCTGATTCCACGGACAAATGGACAGAATATTGCCTTAGAAACATGAATCGCCAAAAGCTTTTAGACCTTATTTTCAACAATATCTACAATGGTAAACTGACAGCATACTCATACCGAGACTGGATTTATAACCAAAAAGTAGCGATTACTCCTGACTCAATTCGCCACTGGGAAAAACTTATTGGTAAACAACGAATAGGCAAAATAGAATTTGTCGAACGCTGGTATTACGACCCTAAATCTGACGTTTTTATAAAACAAGTCCTGGAAATTACACTTGGCTACGAGCTTTATAACGATAACGGACAGGTCAAAGGCTATGCTCCAGTATTCAAAATCTCTTTTAACCCGAACGATAACAAACGATTGGCCAAATGAAATCAGTAAAAATCTTCATATTTACTCTGTTTGTTACATTATTACTATCTAATTGCGAACTTTTTATCATAAATCCTCCAGAACAAACCCCTCAACCTCCAGCTCTTCCATCAACAGAAAACTTTACAATCCCTCTCGATAAATTTGATACAATCTGCGGCGGCGAAAACAACCTTAACCACGATTTAGCCGCAAAACTTGCTATGACCTGGCACGACAATCTCTCAGAATTCAGACGAATAATCGATCTATACGCAGTTTGCCAGCAATCTAACGGACAACATTTTGGTGGCGATACATGGTACTGGCAGGTTTATTTCAGTGATTCAGTATTTGAACTTTACGCCACGAATTTCTCTGATAACGAAATACTTATCGAAGCTTACATAAACCCTCGAGTTGACCAAGGCAACTCTGATTCAACACATAAAGTCCTTGAAGGCTACTTTTTCCCGGAAAAACAAAACGGTAATTTCACGCTTTACTCCAAAGAAATTCAACTTACAATCAACTGGACTAATGAACATATAGTCTACTATCTGGACGATAACTCAACAGAAAAACAACTTACTTTCAAATTAGAAAATAATCTGTATCATTATAAATTCATTCAAAAGCAAAATTCTGATACAGTTTACGTTCTACAATCAATTGACGAAAACTGGGGAAAGATTAAAAATTTCCAAGTTTTTCGTGATTACGACTGGCATTGCTGGGATAACGATTATCAAAATACTGACTGTGACAATTTGCCATATAATTTTCGATGCTTAAATGTTTTTTAAATATCGTCTACTTGCAGAAAAAAATTAAAATAGTTAATTTCGCAACGCTGCAAATCAGCCCCAAAATACTAAAATGATTCGATAAAGTACGGTCCCGTAGCTCAGTGGATAGAGCAACGGCCTTCTAAGCCGTGGGTCGCAGGTTCGAATCCTGCCGGGATCGCTGGGGTGGGTTGGAAAAACCCGCCCTTTTTTGTTTAAACCAGCGCAAAGTCCATATTGTAGCGAGATTGAGAACGTTTCTGAATATCAAAAATCCGAGTTTTGTTTCCCAAAACGAACGTTTTTTACTGATATTCTTCTTTTTCGTAATAAAAAACGTGTAGAAAATGTCTGTTAAGCATGTAAGCCTCGTTTAGTTTACAACATAACAAATACACTTTAACAAAGAAGGTAATACACTCGTACAGGTGCGTTTGCAAGAGAGGAGGACTTTTTTACATATCTTCCAGACTCAAAGCTTTAAATTCTACATCAAAGCTAGATAGATGTTTCTTGATAAGATTATTGGC
>WFZV01000155.1 GCA_015489395.1 Bacteroidales bacterium | reverse complement strand
TATTAAAAGATGTGTGCGCAATTTAACATTTACAAAGTTTTGACAGGAATCGAAAAAATAAAAATGTAAAAAAGATTTGTAACAAAGCAATAAGTTTGTATTTTTGATGGTAAATTATTATATTCTATTGTGGATTTGAACATAAACTTTAAATTTATCCAAAAATGGAGATAAAGAAATATCCAAAAGTTGACCTTGAAAATTATCGAAATTTGTTCTTTTTAATAGGTTTGGTGTTGGCTCTGATTTTGGTTTATGGGCTATTTGAATGGAAAACATACAATGTAAAGGTTCAGGATTTGTCAGCTAATCAACAGGCTGATTTTGAACAAGAAGATGTGCCAGTGACTACGCGAGAAATAAAAGTTCCACCTCCACCAGCGCCAAAACAAGTTGTTTCAGATGCAATTCAGATTGTAAAGAACAATGCCAAGATCGAAGAACAATTTGATTTTAACGTAGAAGCAGATGAGAATGAGGCTGTTGACTTTTCAGACGTTAATTTTGATACAACTCAAGAAGAAGATGATGATGAACAGATATTTGTTTCGGTTCAGCAGATGCCCGAATTTCCTGGAGGTATAATGGCACTGCGTCGTTATATAGCAGAGCATATTCAATATCCCGTATTGGCTCAGGAGAACGAAATTGAGGGAACAGTTGTGGTTAAATTTGTTGTAGGTAAGAAAGGCGAAGTTTCAAATGTTCAGGTAATCCGTGGGGTTGATCCGCTTCTGGATTCAGAAGCTGTTCGTGTGGTTCGTACATTACCACGCTTTAAACCTGGATATAATAATGGACGTCCAGTAAAAGTATGGTACACATTACCAATTATTTTCAAATTACAGAAAAATTAATATTTTAGTAACACTAAATTTAAAAATCTGCGCAGATGGCTGATTATAGAGAAAATCCAATAATAGTCCCATGGGACTTTTCGGAAAAAGCAGAATATGCTTTGCAGCATGCAATTAATTATGCTAAAATTATCGATAAAGATATTATCCTGCTACATATTGTTAAAAAGTCTAAAGAAGTAGAGCCGGCTCTGCAAAAACTAAATTCGATTATTGAGCAATACCCTGCAGGGGAGAATTATAAGATTTATGCGATGGTCAAAGAAGGTAGTATTTTTACGACTATCACAGAAGTAATCAATGATTTGAATGCTATTTTGGCTATAATGGGTACCCACGGACGTAAGGGTTTACAGAAAATTTTAGGAAGTTGGGCATTGAAGGTTATTACAGGTTCACATGCTCCATTTATCGTAGTCCAGGCACCGCCAAAAGATACAGATAAAGACGTAAAAGAAATTGTGGTTCCGATAGACTTTAGAGTAGAGAACAAGCAAAAGCTCAATTGGATTAATTTTTTGAGCAAGCTATTTCATACCAGGTTTTATCTTTGCTATGTTGATGATTCTGACCGCATAGCAAAGAAACGTATTCTCGGAAATATCAAGGTGGCTATTGATTTTATGGACACCAGGGGTATTCCATACGAAATTAAGAAATTACCGGGCGACAACCTTGCTGAGGAGACAATAGAATTCGCTCATCAAATTGATGCTGCAATGATTATGGTTACAACAACGCGTAATCCTAAGACTCTGGATTATATGTTCGGAGCCGAAGAGCAGGAGATTATCGCAAATAAATATCAGATTCCTGTAATGTGTATTAACCCACGTGAAGATTTCCTGCGTTTGCAGAACTTCAATTAATTTTTTAAGATAAAAACAATTGTCCTGTACAGAACCTTTCGCAGATGTAAGTTTGCGGAAGGTTCTTTTTTGTTCGAAAAATTTTTAAGGATAAGCAAATGAATAATTTAGAAGCTTTAATTTTAGGTATTGTTCAAGGACTGACAGAGTTTTTGCCTGTAAGTAGTAGCGGGCATTTGGAAATAGCAAAAGCTATTTTAGGCATTCATACTCCCGATAGCTTGACTTTTACAGTAGTTGTTCATGGAGCTACGGTTTTGAGTATCATTGTAGTATTCTGGAAAGATATCTGGCGACTGTTGAAAGCTCCATTTAGTTTGAAATGGGATGAAGATAATAAATATATTGCAAAGCTTTTGGTTTCAGCCATACCCGTGGCTTTTGTAGGTCTGTTCTTTAGAGACCAGGTTGAGCAGATGTTTACAGGAAATTTATTGCTGGTAGGTTTAATGCTCTGGGTAACGACGATTTTTCTGGGAATAACGATTTTCGCAAAGGACAGGGGTAGAAAGATAAATTTTTTAGACGCTTTTATTATTGGTATAGCTCAGGCAATTGCTGTAATACCAGGAATTTCTCGCTCCGGTTCGACTATTGCAACAGGACTTATGTTGGGTAATGATAAAAATGAGGTTGCTAAATTTTCGTTTTTAATGGTTTTACTGCCGGTTATTGGTGCGAATTTATTGGATTTGATGCAATATGATTGGTCGGCAAGCAGTAATGACGTGTCGGTGAGTGCTTTGGTAATAGGATTTTTGAGTGCTTTTATTGTTGGACTTTTTGCATGTAAATTTATGATTAATGTTGTTCGCAGAAGTAAGTTAAGTTATTTTGCGGTTTATACTTTTGTAGTAGGTTTAATCGCAATAATTTTTGCATTAAAGTAAATATTATATGAATTGCGATTTTGCAGGCGGTCAAATTTTGTTGATTGATAAACCTTCTGGCTGGACATCGTTTGATGTTGTGGCCAAAGTCCGTAATTTAATCACAAAATACACAGGTCAGCGGGTAAAAGTTGGTCATGCTGGAACTTTAGACCCAATGGCGACCGGACTGTTGATTCTGGCAACCGGCAAAAAAACAAAATCGTTACATGCCTTGCAAATGCAGGATAAAGAGTATATTGCGACGATTAAATTTGGGGCAACGACGCCGTCTTTTGATGCTGATACACAAATCGATAAAATTTATCCGGTAGAACATTTAACTCAGGAATTAATAGAAAAAACTTTAAAACAATTTTTAGGAAAACAATTACAATATCCTCCGAAATTTTCAGCCAAGCGCCTTAAAGGCCAGAGGGCTTATAATTTAGCGCGTCAAGGGAAAGACGTTGAGCTTAAACCAGTTGAAATTGAAATTAAAGAAATTCAAATTTTATCGTTAAATTTGCCAACCGAGCTAACTGTAAAATTAAAAGTCTCTAAAGGTACTTATATCCGTGCTTTTGCGCGAGATTTAGGCTTTAAACTAAATACAGGAGCTTATTTAACTTATTTGCGCAGGACAGCAATAGGCGCTTATAACGTTGATGACGCTTTGACTATTAAAGAGTTCGAAAATTTTGTTTCAACTCATTGCTCTAAAAATTAAAACTTAAAAAGTCATGAAACTTTCACAATTTGATTATTATCTGCCCAAAGAGCTTATCGCACAATATCCCCTTGAAAATCCTGACGAAGATAAATTAATGGTCGTTCACCGTAAAACCGGCCAGATCGAACATAAACTTTTTAAAGACATTGTTGATTATTTCAACGAAAAAGACGTACTGGTTTTTAACAATAGTACTGTTTTTCCTGCAGTTTTACGAGGAAAAAAAGAGAAAACCGACGCCGATATAGAAGTGTTTTTGCTCAGGGAACTAAATCCAGAACAAAAATTATGGGATGTGCTGGTCACACCAGCAAGAAAAATTCGAATCGGAAATAAACTTTACTTTGACCACGGCCTTGTGGCTGAAGTAATTGACAATACAACATCCCGCGGACGTACAATTAGGTTTCTTTACGATGGCGATTACCAGTCGTTTAGAAAATTGCTTGATAAATTAGGCACTATACCATTGCCACCTTACATCCGCAGAAATGTCGAACAGATTGATCTGGAAAAACACAGTCATCCTTTCGCAAAAGTGCGCGGCTCAATTGTTATGCCTACAGCAGCCATGCATTTTTCTAAATTGACTTTGAAAAAATTGGAGGTTACAGGCGTAATTTTTACAGAGATTACATTACACGCCGGACTTGGCAATTTTCGTGATATTGAGGTCGAGGACCT
This sequence comes from Bacteroidales bacterium, assembly GCA_015489395.1. GTDB lineage: Bacteria > Bacteroidota > Bacteroidia > Bacteroidales > S143-33 > S143-33. The sequence continues at coordinate 3,558 of WFZV01000155.1, read as the reverse complement.
GAATAAGCACAAAATCGATGCTGAGGAGCTATTTATCCCTGAAGAAACATCTCAAATCATAAACAAGGCAAAGGACGAAAAACGACAGGTTTGTGCGGTCGGCACCACAGTCCTGAAAGGTCTGGAAAGCTCTACAACTACGACCAACCGCGTTGAACCATTCGAAGGCTGGACGAATAAATTTATTTTTCCGCCATACCAGGTAAAAATACCCACCATGTTGCTGAGTAATTTTCATCTACCCAAAACCCCTATGCTGATGATTGTTGCAGCTTTTGGTGGTTATAATTTGATTATGGAAGCTTACGAAATGGCTGTCAAGGAAAAATATCGCTTTGGCATTTACGGAGATGCTATGTTAGTAGTTGATTAGTGGGGAGGTTTTACTCCTGTTTTTGGTCGAAATTCCAGTGCAAGCCTATTGAAATATTGCGTCCCATATCGTAGAAACCAACTTCCCGCAATGTAGACAGGTGATCAGAATAGACTGTGTTGGTCAGGTTGAAGACTTTAGCGAAAATAGTTAATTGTTGTTTTTTAGAGAGTTTTAAATTCGCAGAAATACCCATATTTAGCAGAAAGTAAGCATTAGATGGTATTTCGTTTGGTGCTGGATGTTTGTATGCAAACGCATAAACAGGATTAATGATAATTGAAAGGTTATGGGCTATACTCAGGTGGTTGATTTTGTATGTAAAGAAGCCTTTTAGCTTGTTTTGTGGAATCAAGGGTAGAGGATTGCCCAGAGAATCGCGAGTTTTTATGTAGGAGTATATTATTTTTCCAGAGGTATGTCGGTTAATACTGAATTTTACTCCGGTTTCTAAGCCGTAAATAAGTGCATTACTTTGTTTGTAGGAGTAAATTTTCATACCGTTTTGGGCCGTATCGGCAGTTGGTGCTAAGAATATGTAGTTATTGAGCTTGTTGTGAAAAATATTAAGGTCGGCAATAAGTTTTGAAGTGTGTATGTGCAGACTAAGATCATTTTCGAATGAGCGTTGAGGCTTTAGATTATAATTTCCTACTTCATAGCGGAATGCGTGGATACCGAGTTCGCCCAGTTCAGCTGCATTAGGATTTCGATAAGCAGTTGCTGAATTAAATCGTAGTAGCAAGAATTTAGTCAGTTCGATAGTGCCGCCCAAAGAGCCACTTAGGTTTTGATATTGGCGTGAAATTGTCTGTAGGCTTGAGTCTGTAATAGGGGTGAATTTCATCCGTGTGTAATCGTAACGTAAACCAGTGATAAGATGGATTTTTGAGCTTAGTGAAAGTTTTAGCAAACCAAAAGTTGATGTGTTAGTTGTTTGATAATCAGGAAGAAAAACAGTAGTGCCAAAATTTTGGTTTTTAACCAACCAGCCTTGTGAGCCTATAATTGTTGTAAGTTGTTTATTTTCAAATGTTAAGTAAATCTCGTAAGTAGCATTGTTAAGCTTCATATCTATTGGATTTGGCTCAGACGGCTTTACAGTTATTGCGCGATCGTTAAATTCGTATGAAAAGTTAGCGTGGAGGTTTAATGAGCTATTAAAGAAGAAAGTGTTTTTGTTTCCAGTAAAAACGTGGGTAAGGTTTTGGTAAAAAGCTTCTGGTAAGAGTCTGTCGTCATTTACTAAAGGCATAGCTGGAGCTACGCATAAGCCTAATTTATCACGATCGTATTGAAAATAAAATTTATGAGAGGAGCTTTGAGTATTGATTATTGCAAAAGATTTTAAGTTTTTCATTATAAAACGAGTGTTTTTAATCTGTTCGCCCAGACCGTCGTGCATATCTCCATTCATATTCAAGCCAGCCCTTACTCCCCACGAGAATTTTTCAGAAGCTTTTTTAATGCCTACAGATGACACTATTCCACGAGTGTTAGAATTGTATTGGATGGCGTAGTCGCTGACAAGATGATTTATCATAGGAGGCTGTTCCCATAGAAGGTTAATTACTCCACCTATAGCGTCAGAGCCGTATAGCAGGGAAGAAGGACCTTTTATGATTTCTATTTTATTGATACCAAAGCTGTTTATGAAAAATGGATGATTTTCAGAGAATTGATAGTTTTCCATCCTAAAACCATTGTTGAGAACCACAATATTTGTTCTTGAGAGTCCACGAATAACAGGCGTTCCAATGCCAAGTCCTTTGGAAATAACATCGACACCGGGCACGGTGGTGAGTGAGCTGAGAACAGAAGGTAATATTTGATTTGAAAGTCGAAGTTTTACGTTATCTACTTTTAGAGCTGATGTATGTTGCGTGCTTGGTACCCAACCTGTTACTATTACTTCTTCTGCTTGTATTGGCGCAGGGTTGAGATAGAATTTAAGTTTTATAGGTGATGACTGGTATTTGACTGTTTTTACGGCATTTTGATAGCCGAGAAAACTAACTTCAATAGTAAAGGTGCCATTGGGAATGTTTTTAAAACTAAAAAATCCATTGGCATCGGTAAAAGTTGCTTTATTAATTTCACGGATTTTGACAGTGCAGCCGGGGAGAGGTTCGTTATTTTCCTTGTCAAAAACGTAACCTTGAATTTGTGCAAAGCTGCTAATCTCGACTAATAAGGCCGAAAAGAGTAAAAATATACGTTTCATTATTGTCTATTTTTAATGCGCTCAATTATAGTCAATTTTGGGTTAAATTGTTTAAAAATAATGTTAAAAAGAGCGAGCTATTTATAGCTTTTTGTCACGTTTTTTATGTATCAATGTTAGGAGAATAAAATTGTAATAAGACAATCATAGGTTTGTATTTCTAATTTTTTTACTGTATAATTGAGAAAAATAAAAGTAAACTAAAATGGAAAGAAGTAAGTCAATAGAAATTTTAAATAAAGCTGTAAGCGAAGAATTAAGTGTAATACATCAGTATATGTATTTTCATTTTGTACTGGATGATTTAGGATATGATTTGCTTGCTAATATTTTTAGAAAAACAGCTATTGAGGAAATGTTACATACAGAAAGGTATGCTGAGAGAATTTTATTTTTAGGCAGTGATGTAGAAATGATTCCTGCTCGTGAAGTTGAACATATAAAAGATCCGCAGAAGATGCTTGAATGGGCTATGCAAAGCGAAGAAATGGCTATTGATATGTATAATGAGTTTGCTCTTTTAGCGTCCCAGCATAAGGATTCTGGAACAAAGCAGCTTTTTGAGGAGATAATCTCTGACGAAGAAAGACATTATGATACATTTGAGACAGAATTCGAAAACATTAAAAAATTTGGAGACGGGTATTTAGCTCAACAAGCAATGGAGCGCAGCAAAAAAGCCGGAGGTATTGGAGGACAAAATATGTAGTCCAATACGATTTGTTGAAAGAATTTTATGTCTTTGATATGGATGTGTTTTTTAGCTAAAATTGCAAAAAACGCTAAAAATTTACGATTAAAAAGGCTGCACCGTTTGAAATATTTTTAGCAGTGCAGCCTTTTTTCGATATAATATAATGACGAGCGTAATATTGTTTGCTTAAGTTGTCGTTTTATAAGTAATTAAAAGAATTTGTTTTAGCCTGAACAGTTGTTTTAACCATAAAGCAAACTAATATTT
>WFZV01000154.1 GCA_015489395.1 Bacteroidales bacterium | reverse complement strand
TTGAAATATTGCTAAACCAGCGGAGTGCCGGGTTCTTTTTTCATTGCATTATAAGATAATTTCACGGTCAAATTCGGTGCTATTTTTTGCAGGAAATTAGCCAATTTCACCTCCCAGCTCAAGAAAATTTGCGTTTTTCCGCGGTAAATAGCCTTATAAGTTTTTCGTGCGACATACTCAGGGGGTTGCATTTTGCTCTCGTCGCGCGGAGTTTTGCCCTGCGGCGTACCATCAGCCGTTAATGCACGATATCTAACGTTAGTTGCTGTAAATCCAGGATGTACGACTAAAGTTTTAAGTCCTCGGCCTAAATTTTCAGACATCAAAGTCCGCAAAAAGCCATACATAGCGAACTTCGAAGCACTATAAGCTGTTCGTCCGGCAAGAGGTGCAATGCCAGCACCAGAAGAAATGCCAACGACCCAGCCCTTTTGCTTTAGAATTTCTTTAATCATTGCATGAGTACAGTAGACCGTACCCATAAAATTTACGTTCATAACCTGCTCAAAGACCTCGATTTTCATCTCGTCAAATCTTGCCCGCATGGATATGCCTGCGTTATTGATGAGAATATCGATTTTACCATATTTGTCTAATGTAGCCCTGGCAAGTTTTCTGCAATCGTCTTTGTTTGCGACATCTGTTTTCATCCAAAAAGCCTCGCCACCAAAACTTTTAATAGTCTGCACGACTTCCTCCATTGCCTGTTCGTTACGTGCAGCTACGACGATTTTTGCACCCAATTTAGCACCTTCGATAGCCAAAGCCCGTCCTATGCCAGAGGAAGCACCGGTTACAACAATAACTTTTTGAGCAAAATAATCCCTCAAGCCCATTGCTTTTAATTTTTTAAACTGTAAGCAGTTCCTTAGTTTTTGCCTCGACCATTTTATCGATTTTCTTAATAAAATCGTCTGTAATTTTTTGAATTTCGTCCTGTGCGTCTTTTGATTCGTCTTCAGAAATTTTAATATCCAAATCTTTATCGCCTTTTTCAAGTCGTTTTATGTCTTTGATTACATCCCGTCTGATGTTTCTAACTGCTATTTTTGCCTGTTCGCCCTCTTGTTTAACCACCTTAACCAATTGTTTACGGCGTTCTTCTGTCAATTCTGGCACATTTATAAATAAAACTTCTCCTGTGTTTGTCGGGTTAAAACCTAAATTTGCTTTCAAAATCTCCTTCTCAATAACAGCCAACATCTGTTTCTCCCACGGCTGGACAACAATTGTACGAGCGTCCTTCACTCCAACGGCAGCAACCTGGTTTAGAGGGACTCTCGTACCATAATACTCCACAGTTATATCTTTAAGCATAGCAGGTGTAGCTTTTCCTGCGTGTACTTTAGCCAATTCGTCTTCAAGATGTTTTAAAGCGCGTTCCATTCTTTCTCTTGCATCGTCCAAATACATTTGAACTTCTTCGACCATAATATGTGTATTTTGAATTTGTTACAAATGTAAAAATTTTATCTGTAAAAACGCAGCATTATTTGATTAGTACGTAATTTTTTCGTCTTTAACCGTGAAAACTAATCAGATTTATCCAAAATCATAAATCTAATTTAAAAAATAAGGGATACCACAGGTTTATGTGTATTAAAAGTGAAAATTAAAAACGAAAAACTATGAAACGAATAAGCATTTTGCTATCATTGGCCTTTTTATTCGGCTTGCTCACCTTTACTTCCTGTAAAAAAGATAAAGTCACAAGCGATCAAACTATAGAAGCAGTTATTAGCGCTGACCAGGCAAGTAACGACGGTATTCAATTGGCTGATAATGAAGCTTCAGCTGATAAAACTACCTTAGCAGATAGATGTTACACTGTTCAACGTAACATTGATTTCCAGAACCGCATCGGAACATTAATAATTAATTTCAATGGCCAACTTTGCGCTGATAGCGTTTACCGTTCTGGTACAATCACAATTACCTGGGATTTAGGTTGGCGAATTAATCCTAATGGCAAATCCCTTACAATCACATACGAAAACTTTGTCCGTGGCGACAAAACCTTCAATGGAACAATCAGTTTCTCAATTACCCTGGATACATCTTCCACCGATTCCTCGCTCTGGGTACCTGTTATGATTGCCCACTATCAAAACTTTACAGTCACATTCCCGGACAGTACACAATTTACAATCACAGGTACAAGGTCAATCCGTCACGAAGGTTTCTTCTCTCTCAATATAGACGACAAAGCTCTGGTTGTCAACTCCAACTTACAGGGAACTGCCCGCAATGGAGACACCTTCACAGTTGTTGACGACAATGTTACAAGCAAATTCTCTTGCCGGTTCAGATTCCCAGTTTCTGGAACTAAGACAATCGTTATAAACGACAACAAAACTTACATCATAGACTTCGGCGACGGTACTTGCGACAGAATTTATACCGTCACTGTCAATGGTAATACAGAAACCAGAGAATGGAACGCAGAAGGCAGAGTTAAATAAAGTCCGTCAACAGTCTTCGCTCTTTTTGATCACCTCTAATTTCAAAGGCTGTCCTTTTTTGGGCAGCCTTCTTTTTTCGCTTGCCTTAAGTGTTTTGATTAAATTTACTGTAAATTTTGTCAGGACAGACTTATCATTAAACCGCCTCACCGCTACGATCTGCTAAAGCTCAAACCTATTTATCGCTCCCAAACACCAACTTTTTAATTTTTTATGTTTAATGATTAAAACCAATCATATTGCATCAAGCTCTGACGTCAAACTAATTTACCCAATTATCATCATCAACCGCCTTCCCAGACGATTTACTTAAAATTTTGGAAAAAAAGAGTTTTTTATTTGAAATTCTTTTGTCTTAAACTTATTTTGTAAAAACACGAAAAAGAAAAACAAATGTTCTCTAATACTGCTAAATACGCCATACGAGCAACCCTGTATTTAGCAATACAACAACAAGAAAATGGCAATGTTAGGATAGGCATTAAACAAATGGCCGAAGACCTTAACTTACCCGTATATTTTTTGGGAAAAATCATGCAAACCCTGGCAAAAAACAAAATTCTTAAATCATACAAAGGACCTAACGGCGGCTTTCAATTCAACAAAAACCCTGACGAAATTAGCCTTTTTGACATTATCAAAATCTTCGACGGAACAGAAATTTTCGATAATTGTTTTTTAGGACTGAACCTGTGTAAAAATGACAAAAAAATGAAAGAACTTTGCCCATTTGCCGATAGCTTTGACATTTGTATCTTACGAATCAAAGAATCTTTAGAAGAGAAAAAAATTGGACTTATTGCTAAATCGCTTCAAAAACTTGACAATATCATAGATATATAACCCTGCAAACACTCCCAAAACATCACAACAAAAATCAAAAACATCTGCTGAGCGGTAAGTCGTCAATGTCCCCTGCAAAACCTCAATCATACCGCCTAATACTACTCCCCACAGCAACCCAAATCCTTTCGAGAAGTTTTTTTGACTAAACAAAAATCCTAAAATAAAATACAAACTGAGATGCACAAGCTTGTCCGCATGCGGCAATAACTGCTCCCCTGCCCCTTGCGGCAATTTTATAAACGAAACAACAATTATGAACAAAGTCCAAAGCCCAATGGCCCACCAACGTTTAATATAACCTAAGGTACTCATCCAGATCTTTTTTCTTTCTATCATGAAATGTTAAAAATAACGAATAATCAAAAACCGGCCGTAAATAAACCTTTTTTAGCTTAGATAAAAAACCTGCTTTTAAACCAAAAACCAGACGAGACCGCTTTCGCACACCAAATCCAAAATACAAATAGCTATTACTCTCAAGCGCCAATCCATTACTTTTCAAAACATAAAACCGTATATCCTGCGAAAAATTAAGATTGTTCCTCCACTTAGCATCATAGCCTAAACCAGCATAATAAAAATCTGAATATCTGAAAGTTGACGACTGTAAATTCCAAAATCCTGCTGTTGGCAATTGTAAATTCCCATCTGTAAAAAAGCTATGTCGCCAACCCAACTTTAATGTCAAAATCCTATCCGCTCCACAAACACCCTGATATTTCGAAACAAACGGAAATGACAAAAACAAGTCATTTTGCATAGTAAAATTAAAATCTACTTGCTCAAGCTGCTGCGGTACTAAATGTTTTCGTGCTGCCAAATGCAATGCCCAGGCAGGCATTGCAAAAGTATGAACACTCGTCAGCTTCCAGCGCCAATTTGAATAAAACTTACGCTTTTTCAAATCACGCTTTTTGTCCCACCAGATATACTTTACCTGAAAATCAGGAGCTATAGGAAACAATAAATTCGCACCTAATTGCAGCCTGTCATTTAAATTATAACGCGATGTAAAAGTCGAATTTAAAACCAGGGTACTACGTGGCGTAAGTTTAGCATTACCTACAGACCAAATAGGTTCTACATGCTGCGAATAAACTTGAAGAGCCACAAATATTTGCAAAAAAAGCAACAAAAACTTTTTTGACACATCTTGCTATCTTTTACGTTTCAACACAAAACGATTATGACGCGAAACTGCTCCTATGGAAATCAATCCTACTGAAATGCTAAAAACTTGATTTTTCATTTGATAAATCGGACGAGTATATTCTTTATTTACCTTAATCAGACCAGGACGGTAATTGGCTTGTATGAAAATGTCAAACTGCTGGTTCAACTGCACTTGATAACCAAGTCCAAATATAGGTCCTATATCGAAAAAGCTTATATTACTCGTAAAACTATTGTAAACTCCCGATTCTACAGAAATGCTGTCGGGAAAATAAACATATTTATACCAAACAGATTTCGGCTTAAGCGGTATGATCCCCAGATAACCACCAATTTGCGTATAAATACTTGACCAACGCTGCTTCCAGACCAATGGAAAAATTAAATAATCAACTTTATGATACACAAGGTCTTTGTTAAATAAACCTTTATAAAAATACTCCGAATAATACTTAACTCCTTGCTGCGAAAACATTACTCCAAACTGCAAATACGTATCTTCATTCATGTACATATCCCACATAAGCCCCAAATTCAAACCATAACGCGGCGCACTCCTATCAAGAATAGTACTATCTGCAGTAAATGATGCGATATTCAGTCCTATATTGAATCCGGGATAAGTACGTTGAGCATAGCTCAATGCTGAAATTGTTGTAAACAAAATCAGTATAAAAAATTTTCTCATATCTGCTGGGTTATTTTTTATTTCAAACGCTTAGAATACAAATTTAGTTTTTATAGCTGTGATTTTTCAAAAATAATTA